>NZ_JBHWBS010000039.1:0-10371 GCF_042735655.1 Streptomyces sp. NPDC059567
CGCGTACGGACTCCCGGGCGAGCGCGGGGGCGCAGAGCCACCACGCCAGCAGGCCCGCGCCCGCACCGGCGGCCGCGCCGGCCGCCGTGTCGGTGAGCCAGTGCGCGTGCAGCCACGTACGGCTCCACATCATGGCCAGCGTGAACACGGTGCCGCCGAGCCACCAGGCCCGTCGCCGCGCGGCCGGGACCAGCAGTACACCGACGAGTACGACGAGCAGCGCCGCCCCCGCCGCGTGACCTGACGGGAACGAGCCGTGGTCGACCCGGACCAGCGGGTTCGCCGGACGCGGCCGGTCCACGAGGTGCTTGAGGCCCTGGACGACGAGCAGGTTGCCGGCGAAGTAGACGCCGAGCAGGAAGCCGACCGAGACCCAGCGTCTGCGCAGGAGCAGGAAGAAGAGCAGGGCGAGCGGTACGACGACGCCGAGCGGGCCGCCGAACCAGTTCAGAGCCGCGGCCAGCACGGCGTACGGCCCGTCGTGCGGGCCGCCCATCCAGGCCAGCCACTGGTCGTCCAGGCCCTGGAACGGGGGGTTGGTCGGGTCCGGCCGGACGACGAGAGCCGGCAGCGTGGCGACGCCGAGCAGGAGGAGTCCCGCCATGAGGACACCCGGGCGCCGGCGCTGGGTCGCCGCGTCGTCGGGCGGTCTCTCGGTGAAGGGGGTGGGGGTGACCGGATTGCTGGACATGGCTGCCTCTCGCGAGCGCGGGGGTGGGGTCCGCGGCCCTTGGGTGGTCGACGTACCGAGGGGCCCGGTCGGACCGGGCCCCTCGGCGGAACAGGAGTGCTACGGAACGGGAGCGGTTCGGAAGGGGGAGAGCCGGCGACTGGGGTGGCCGGGGGAGCGGGGACAGGGTTCGGCGGGAGCCTCAGGCCCCCGCTGCCAGGTGCTTGGCCAGGAACGCGACACTCTCCGCGACGATCTCCGGGATGTCGGGGGAGCCCAGGAAGATGTGGTCGGCGCCCTCGACGGGACGCAGGGTCACCTCGCCACCCGCCCCTGCCAGGGCCTCGGCGAGTACTTCGCTCTGGCTGAACGGGACCAGGCCGTCCGAGGTGCCGTGGATCAGCAGGAACGGCGGCGGGGTCGAGTCCTGCGCGTACGTCACCGGGCTCGCGGTGCGGGCCAGCGCCGGGCGCTCCGCCTCGGTGCCGCCGAGCAGGGCGTCGTACGGGTCGGGGAACTCACCGCCCGGAGGCATCCCGGGGACGGGCTGACCGGCCAGGGCGGGGAGGTCGGAGACTCCGTACCAGTCGACGACGGCCCGGACGCCGGTGTCCCCGGTGCGCACCCCGTGTGTGCCCTCCAGCGCCGCGGCCTCGGCGCTGCCCGGGCCGACGAGGCCGGCCAGCGCCGCCAGGTGGCCGCCCGCCGACTCGCCCCAGACGGCTATCCGGTCCGGGTCGATGCCGAGGTCGCCCGCGAACCGGCGGACGTATCGGATCGCGGCCTTCACGTCGTGCAGCTGGGCAGGGAAGGGGGCTTCGAGGCTGTGCCGGTAGTCGACGGAGACGAGCGCGAGCCCTGCGGCCAGGACCGAGCCGTGCAGCAGGGCGGCCGGCACGGTCGGCGGCGGGTAGCGCCGGTCGCCGTCCAGCCAGCCGCCGCCGTGGATCCACACGACTGCGGGGAACGGCCCTTCTCCGGCCGGGACTTGGACGTCGAGGAGCCGGGGGCGGTATCCGGGTGTGGAGGCGTAGGTGACCCCGTCGAAGCGGCGCACTCCGTGCTCGTCCGTCACGGGCGGTACCGGGGGGTGGTAGGGCGGGGGCGGCCAGGTCATGTCGGCCAGGTCGAGCTCGGCCGGGTGGGATTGCGTCATTGCGGCCCTTCTGCCGGCCCCGGGGTTCGTGGCGCTTTGTCCGAAATGCTTGCGCGCGACGCCCGGGGGGACGTAACGTGTTACACGTGTTATCAAAACTCTAGCGACGCGTTTCCGCTGACGACAAGCCCAGGGGCTGTCAGATTCTCGAGTTAGTTACACGAGTGACCACGCGATTGCGTCGCGTATCCCCCTCTGGGAGCACGTCATGCTCACCGCCACCGCCCATCCCGCACCCGGCGTTCCGGCCCCTGCCCGTGCGCCGGCCCTGGCCTCGGCCCCGGGTCATGCTCCGGCCTCCGTCTCCACGCGGGCCTTCGTCCGCTGGGTCCCCGAGCCCACCGCCGCGACCGTTCCGCTGGTCCGCGGTCGCGTCCGTGCCCTGCTCGAGGGGTGGCGGGTCGCCGCCGACGTCGCGGACACCTTGCTGCTGGCTGTCAGCGAGCTCGTCGGCAATGTCGTCCAGCATGCCGCTGCCGCGACCGGACGGATGCGCGTCGGTGTCTCCTGCGGTGGGGGCTGGCTGTGTCTGGAGGTCGCGGACGGTGCGGTCGCCCCGCCCCGGCTACCTGACCCCGCCTTCGAGGTCGATCAGAATGCCGAGGGTGGGCGAGGCCTTCTTCTGATCCAGCTGATGGCCGCGGAGGTGGGCGGTGAAATCGCCGTACTGGTCCATGAGTTGGGCAAGTGCGTGCGGGTGCGAGTCCCTCTCGCCTGACGGGGTCGGGTGGTGCTGCGGGGCTTCGAGGTATCGCGGAAGCTGACGGACGCGGAATTGTCGAGACGCTTGCGCAGCTGCGCGGAATCCTGCTCGCCCCGAGCCTGCGGCACGTGGGCGAGGTCACGGGGCTACGAGCCTGAGCGCCCCTGGAATGCGCCGAGCGCGGGCGGCGCGTCGGGGTGCACCGGGATTGGCGGTTGGTGAGACTGGACCCATGACGATCATGGCGGCACTTGTGGGCGGGCCCGACGACTTGCCGGAGCGGGTCGTGCCGGTGTCCACGCCGGGCGAGGATCTGAAGATCGCGCACCGTGGCGGGTACGAACACTTCAGAGCCACGTCGCGGGTTCAGAACGGACCGGAAGGGCAGCTCCCCGTTTATGAGTGGTGGGAGCGCACGGAAATCGCCGAGTAGAGCACCGTCCCCCTGCCGGCGCCCCTCCAGGTACTGCGGTGTGGACCCGGAGGGCGTCGCGTTCGCCGAACTTGGTACCGTCCTCGCGATCCCTGAGCCCGGCAGGCTCGGGGCGGGGCGCGGCGATCGACGTGGGAGCCGACGACGCGGGTCGAGTACGACGCCTCGGCGAACATGGCGTACATCGACCTCGTCGACTCGATCGCCCCGGGCGAGGCCGTCCGGCGGGTCCTCGCCGAGGACGATACGGCGATACTCGACTACGACTCGCACGGACGCCTGCTGGGCATCGAGTTGTTCAGCGCCAGGCGCCGGCACCCTGATCTGCTCGCCGACGCCGAGAGGATCGACCGCGAGCCGCCTCCGCCGAGCGCGTGAGTGATCAAAGGGATGGTCACGGGGACGATCGAGATCTGCCCGTGCCGTCACCGGCCGGACCGTGTCGCGCACGATCGGGTCCTTGACCGGACGTTCACCGCGGTGACCAACGTGGCGGTGACCCGCGTCCTGGCCGACGTGGCGGCCATCAGGCGTGTCGAGCGCGTCGTGGACACGGCCGTGTGCCGCTGAGTAGTGCCTCCCGGCGACCGGCCCCGCCGAGTGACCGTTCCGCGGCCGGTCCACGACGCCGAGTGGTGATGCCGGCAGCACCGGCGTCCGTCCCCGCCAGGTGCTGACGACTGACCAGCGGGCGAGACGCCGGGGCCTGTCGAGCCGACCGTCGAAATATTCGATGCCGCGCCGGTCGGTGGAGGTGCAGACTCGCTGCATGGTGGACATGTGGGCGTTCCGGGACGCGGTCGGTCAATGGGCGGCGGGCGGTCCCGGCGGACCGGCGAGTGATCTGGCCGGGCAACTGGGGCTGCGGACGGCGGTGCTCCTGGAAGGGCTGAGCGACCTCGCGGCCGTCGAGGCACTGGCCGCGCGGCGTGGCCGGGACCTCGCCGCCGAAGGGGTCTGCGTCGTGTCGATGGGCGGGGCGATGAACGTGGGCCGCTACGCCGGACTTCTCGGTCCGCCCGGTCTCGGCCTGCGCCTGACAGGACTGTGCGACGAGCGCGAGCAGCGCTACTACGACCGCGGCCTGGAACGGGCAGGGGCACCCCACGCGGGCTTCTTCGTGTGTGTGGCGGACCTGGAGGACGAGCTCATCCGCGCGCTGGGTACGGCGAGGGTCGAGGAGATCATCCGGGCCGAGGGCGACCTGCGGCCCTGGCAGACATTCCTGAGCCAGCCGGCGCAACACGGTCGGCCCCGTCACCAGCAGTTGCGGCGCTTCCTCGGCACGAAGAAGGGCCGCAAGATCCGCTACGGCAGTCTCCTGGTGGAGGCGCTCGACCCGGCACAGGTGCCGGCCCCGCTCGACGACCTCCTCAGGAGCCTGTGACCGCCGGACTCTCCGCAGCCCCTTCGTCTTCGTGTGCGGAGTCGTCGCGGTTGTGCGAAGAAACGTGCAGGACGGCTGTTACGAAGCGCTGTCCGCCGGTTGGGGGACTGTGCCGGACGGCGCGGCGGCACGTACGTAGGAGTCGGTAAGGGCTTGCTGTTGATCATTGAACGGGTGGGTGCAGCGGGCAGCGAATGTCAGGGGCACATCTGAGGCATTTGCGTGCTCTGTGAAGCTGAAAGTTACGGAAATGTCCGCATCTGGTAACGGGGTCCGGTCGGCATGTCGACGCGTCCGGAAGAGGCCGCAGAGTTTGGGTCCTCGGCCCACACCGGACCGAGACCAGGCAACGCTCCACCAGCTCGAATGGCTGATGGGGCACTGTTCTTGAGGGGACATCACCCATGTCTGCTTCTTCGACCGCCCGCCGTATCGCGGCGACCGCGCTGGCTGCCGGCGCCATCGTCTCCGCCACTGCTCTGCCGGCCGTCGCCGCTCACGACGACGACCGCCACCGCCAGCAGCCGCGGGTCGAGATCAGCCGCGTGCAGGCCGACAGCCCTGGACGTGAGAACCGGTCCAACCGGTCGCTGAACGCCGAATGGGTCGAGATCACGAACAACTCCCGCCGCGCCGTGAACCTCGACGGCTGGACCCTGCGCGACAACGACGGCAACCGCTACCGCTTCCGCGACGTCCGCCTCGCCGGCCGCGCCACCATCCGCATCCACACCGGCGAGGGCCGCGACAGCCGCACCGACCTCTACCAGGACCGTCGCGACTACGTGTGGGACAACCACTCCGACAAGGCCACCCTGCGCGACGACCGCGGTCGCACCGTCGACACCAAGTCCTGGGGCAACCACCACCACCGCCGCTGACCCCACCTACAGGTGACTGTCCTCCGCAGTACGACGGGGGACGGACCGGGTCTGAATCCCTGAAAGGCGTGCGCCGGGCACCTTGACCCGCCCGGCGCACGCACTCCTCCGCTCACGAGAACAGCGCCCCTCCCGACAGGCGAGGGGCGCTGTTCTCGTTGCGGCGCGGGCGAGCGGCGGGCGGTCCTCGACGGAGCAGCGTGGCGGCCCACTCGGCACTGCGACCAGTGGAACTCGTGATCTTCGGGGATTCGGACCATGGAGAGGCGTCAGCCACGACCGCCGGTGTTGAGCCGGGCGGCCTGGCGTGTCAGGTAGTCGCGCTCGGCGAGGTTGGGTGCCTTTCGGGCCGCCTCGGCGTACAGCAGCGCCGCCGTCGCCAGGTCGCCGTCGCGCTCGTGGAGGTACGCCGCCACCGCGGCGTAGCGGGGCAGTGAGTCGTTCAGCTCATCGAGTGCGGCGAGCCCGGCGCGTGGCCCGTCGGCCTCACCGACGGCGACCGCGCGGTTGAGCCGGACGACGGGGCTGTCGGTGAGGCGCGCGAGCTCGTCGTACCACTCGACGATCTGCACCCAGTCGGTCTCCTCGGCGGTGGGCGCGTCGGCGTGAAGCGCCGCGATGGCGGCCTGGGCCTGGAACTCGCCGAGCCGGTCGCGGGCGAGGGCCGACTGCAGAATCTGGACACCCTCGGCGATCGAAGCGGTGTCCCACCGTCCGCGGTCCTGTTCGGCGAGCGGCACCAGGCTCCCGTCGGGCGCGGTCCGGGTGGCGCGCCGGGCGTGGTGGAGCAGCATGAGGGCGAGCAGCCCCGCCACTTCGGGGTGGTCGATCGCGGCCGCGAGCTGCCGAGTGAGCCGGATGGCCTCGGCCGCGAGGTCGACGTCGCCCGAGTAGCCCTCGTTGAAGACCAGGTAGAGGACGCGCAGCACGGTGGCGACGTCACCGGGCTGATCGAACCGCACACCGGACACGGTGCGCTTGGCACGGCTGATGCGCTGCGCCATGGTCGCCTCGGGCACCAGGTAGGCCTGGGCGATCTGGCGCGTGGTGAGCCCACCGACGGCGCGCAGTGTGAGCGCGACCGCGGACGACGGGGTCAGCGACGGGTGGGCGCACAGGAAGTAGAGCCGGAGCGTGTCGTCCACCGTGGGCGCGGGTCCCGGCGCCGGCTCATCGTCGACGAGGTCCTCACGCCGGCGGCGGGCGGCGTCCGAACGGGTCGCGTCGAGGAACTTCCGCCAGGCCACGGTGACCAGCCACGCCTTCGGGTCCCGCGGCGGGTCGGCAGGCCAGAGGCGGACCGCCTCGACCAGCGCGTCCTGTACGGCGTCCTCGGCCGTCGCGAAGTCGGCTCCGCGGCGGACGAGGATTCCGAGCACGCTCGGCGTGAGGCTCCGGAGCAGTGCCTCGTCCATCGGAGAGGTCACTCCGTGATGGTGGGCGGCGAGGCCAGGAACGGGCGCAACTCGAGCCACTCGTGGATCGGCTTCCCGCCCGCACCCGGAGCCGCGGACAGCTCCCCGGCCAGCTCGAGCGCCCGCTCGTAGCTGTCGACGTCGATGACCATCCAACCGGCGATGAGGTCCTTGGTCTCGGCGAACGGGCCGTCGGTGACGGGCGGGCGCCCCTCACCGTCGTACCGGACGAAGGTGCCCTCCGGGGAGAGCGCCTGAGTGTCGACGAACTCGCCCGTCCCTTCGAGCCGGGTCGCGAAGTCCCGCATGTACTGCACGTGCGCCGAGATCTCCTCCGGCGTCCATTGGTCCATGGGCGCGTTGTTGACCGATGCCGGAGCGCCTCGGTAGTGCTTGAGCAGCAAGTACTTGGCCATCGTGTCTCTCCTCGATGCGGTGCGACCACCATTCTGGTCACGTTCACCTCGGGGACGGAGCCGGACGCGGCTTCTCGACATCGCCGTCGGAAGGCAGCGACCAGAATTCTTTGAATCAAGAGAAGGCTCTTCGTGCGTCACTGTACGTACGGTCCTGGTGCGTCGTGCGTCACGGACCGGTGAGTCGATCGGAGTGGATCGCCTTCACGTCCTCGACGTCACTCGCGATCCGGATCCCATGAGTTCGGGACCACTCGGGTGACTCACGGGTCACAGGCCCTAACGTTGGTCCATGCTCAGGATGTCGCCACGGGTCGAACTAAGCCCGCTCACCCTCTCCGACCAGGACGAGTTCTGCACGCTCGTGCGGGCCAGCACCGAACTGCACCGGCCATGGATGCAACTACCCGCGACCCCGGAGGAGTTCCAGGTCTGGATGCGCCGCTTCGAAGACGGCACCAACCAGGGCTTGCTGGTCCGTGTCCGGGAGACCGGCGAGGCCGCCGGCATGGTCAACATCAACTCGATCATCCGGGGCCGCTACCAGGGTGCGTCCCTCGGCTATGCGGCCTTCGCCCCGTCCGCAGGGTACGGATACATGACCGAAGGGCTCACCGCCACGCTGCAGTACGCCTTCACCGACCTGCGGCTGCACCGGCTGGAGGCCAACATCCAGCCGGCGAACAAGGCATCCCTGGCTCTGGTCCAGCGGCTGGGCTTCCACTACGAAGGCGTTTCGCCCGCCTACCTCTACATCGACGGGGGCTGGCGAGACCACGAACGCTGGGCGATCACCGCACCCAGCCCCTGGACACCCGATCCCTCCCTTCCCGAGGTGTGAGCCGTACGGCGCCGAGTCCGGGGAGATTGTCCGCGCCACCACCGTGAGAGCCGAGCATGGCTAGGCTCGGAACATGGCTGGTGACGGTGAGTTCAAGCGGGACAGGAACTACATCACGACACGGATCACGGCCGACGGCCGTGATGGCTATCCCGTGGAGCCCGGGCGCTATCGCCTGATCATCGCCCGGGCCTGCCCATGGGCGAATCGAGCGGCGATCGTCCGGCGCCTCATGGGCCTCGAGGACGTGGTGTCGATGGGTGTCGCCGGGCCGCTGCACGACGAGCGGAGCTGGTCGTTCCATCTGGACCCGGGCGGCAAGGATCCGGTGCTGGGCATCGAGCGGCTGCAGGAGGCGTTCTTCGCGCGTCAGCCCGGGTACCCGCGCGGCATCACGGTGCCCGCGATCGTCGACGTATCCACGGGGCAGGTGGTGACGAACGACTTCGCGCAGATGACACTCGACCTGGGGCGCGAGTGGTCGGCCCACCAGCGGGCCGGCGCGCCGGACCTCTACCCGGAGAAGCGGCGCGACGAGATCGACGACGTGGCCGACAAGGTCTTCCAGGACGTGAACGACGGTGTCTACACGTGTGGCTTCGCCGGCTCGCAGGAGGCGTACGGCGGGGCGTACCAGCGGTTGTGGGAACGGCTGGACTGGCTGGAGCAGCGACTGGCGAGCCGGCGCTACCTCGTGGGCGACACCATCACCGAGGCCGATGTGCGGCTCTTCCCGACCCTGGTCCGGTTCGACGCCGTCTACCACGGCCACTTCAAGTGCAACCGGCACAAGCTGACCGAGCTGCCGACGTTGTGGGCCTACGCACGGGACCTGTTCCAGACGCCCGGTTTCGGCGACACGATCGACTTCGAGCAGATCAAGGCCCACTACTACGTGGTGCACCACACCATCAACCCGACCGGGATCGTTCCCGAGGGCCCGGACACGAGCGGCTGGCTCACACCGCACGGTCGGGAAGCTCTCGGCGGGCGGCCGTTCGGCGGTGGCACACCGCCCGGTCCGCCACCGCGGTCCGAACGCGTGCCCTCGCTCACCTGAGCCGGCGGCAGCGGCTGCCCGTCAGGTCTGCGCGGGCAGCCCCTTCACGGACGACTGACGGCCCCTTCCCTGCCCGTCGTGCGGCGGGTGAGTCGAGCAACGCCCGTTCGGCCAGGAGCACGCCGGCACGCAGGAGCCCCCGGCCGGGTGGGCCGGCAGGCTCCCGCGTGTTTCGTGGCGGACGTCAGATCCGGGTCAGCAGCACTTCGACGGCCTCTGCCGTGGCGGGGTGACGTCCCACCAGGGCCACGCCGGAGGGGCTGGTCGTGGCCGGCTCCCAAGGGCCCTCGCAGCCGAGCAGCCCGGCGACCGCGTCGCAGGCCGCGGGATAGGCGTGGGGCAGGAGCGCGCGGCCTCCGGCCCCCGGGCCGGACGTCGCGCGGGTGCGGATCGGCCGCGGCGTCTCCCGCCACGGCGGCACCCAGCTGTCCAGCTCCCCGAGCCGCGAAGGGAAGATCCGTCCGGCCTCGCGGATGAGGAGCGGTGCCAGTTCGGCTCCGCCGGCGCGCAGGCTGGTGATCAGGGTCGGCAGCCAGGGCAGGAGTACCGGGTCCGGCAGTCGGCCGAAGGCGTTCGACACCGCCTCCACGACGAAGTCGGTGAGACCGGGCGCGGGCTCCAGGGCGTGAAGGAGCCCGCTGAGATAGCGCGGGTACGTCGGCAGGGCCAGCGGGTTGTCGAGGAGGCTGTCGCAGCGCGCCCTGAGTTCCCTCCGGGTCATGGTTCCGAGCTGGGTCTGCGAGGCCCACAGCAGCGCGGTCTTGGACGGGTCCTCCGGATGCGACTGCGCGACCGCGAGCTCGAGCTGGGTGCGGTCGCAGCCGAGCGACAGCGCCAGGGCCTCCATGCCGAACAGGAAGCCGAGCATCGCCGCCACCTGCCGGACGCCCGCGTCCTCGTCGGCGAAAGCGGTCGGCAGCAGCGTGCAGTAGTGGGCGTAACCCGTCTTCACGAACGATTCGATCCACGCGGGCAGCACCGGTTCGCTCGTCCGGTAGTACGCGAGGAGCCGGCGTACCCGGCGGAGCACTTCCGGCGCCCCGTCGACGCTCCGCTCGGCCGCGAGCACCTCCAGGGCGCGCGTGCCCAGTTCGTCGGCGAGGCGGCGGCTGCGCAGATGGAGGGTCGCGTCCTCGACCGCCTGGAGAACGGTCGCGGCGGTGGCCTGCGGTCCGTACGCCGCGCGGCGCAGTCGCTGTTCCAGGACCTGCTCGATGCTGACGCCCTCGTAACCGAGTTCGATGAGGGCTCGTTGGTGGGTGCCGAGGGCGAGGTCCCAGGACTCCTGGATCGGGCGCTCGCCGAGGGTCCGGGCGGGGCCCACGGGGGGGGGGCGGGGGCGGGGGGGGGACCAAGCAACACACAACAACACACACCACACACACGCACACACACAGGCACACCCCCCC
>NZ_JBHWBS010000039.1:10381-23201 GCF_042735655.1 Streptomyces sp. NPDC059567
AGCTAGAGAGGGGTGTGTCTGGGGGGTGTGAGCCCGCCACCCCCGCGCCGTGACGAGCCCGGGGCGCGCGCGCCCGCCCCCCCCCCCCGCCGCGCCCCCCCCCCCCCCCGCGCCGTGGGGCATCAGATACCGCAGCATCCACAGCACATCGGAGCAGCGCGCCAGTTCAGGACGGCCCGCGATGTCCAGCAGCGCCCGCTTCACGCCTCGTGCTTCGAGCTTCAGCCCGAGCGGTGCGAGACGGTCGTGGACGTCGCGGGCGAGCGGCGGCAGGGCTTCATAGCCGACCTGCCCGATTCGGTCCCCGCCCATCATGATCTCCACGAGCCGGCGCACATCGCGCCGCCCGGGCACGGTGTCCTTCTCGATGCAGGTGACGGCCGCGTCCTGGAAGTCGTACGGGGTGGGCTTCGCCCTGTCCCGCATCCCGGCGAGCAGGATCGACGTCTCGAAGACCGCGATGGCGTCGGCGGTCGAGGCGAGGTAGCCGTTACGGCGGGCGGCGCGCACGATGTCCACGGACCAGCCGAGCAGTTCAGCCTCGTCCAGTCGGTCCAGGACCGGCGGCTGTCGAAGGAAGCCGGTGAGCATGTCCGCCGGCTCGGCGCTCGTCACCCTCGCCACGGCCGAGGCCTTCCTCGGCCGCGCCTTCTTCGCGCCCGCCTGTCCCGCCAGCCGGAAGGGCTCGACGCGGGTCCGCTTGAGGTTCTTCGCCCACACCGTCGCCGCGATCGACACCGAGCCCGCGGCGAGCCCGAACTGCGCCTCGATCGCCGCGTGGCTCGAGGGGATCAATCCGTACTGCCAGGTGGTGCCGGTGCGGGGGCTGATCTCGAAGGTGTCGCCGCCGTCCACGCCGAACTCCGCGACACGGCTGGCGGCGTGGAAGGCGCCGCAGACGTACAGACAGTCCGCCGGGTCCGTGCCGGTCGCGGCCAGGTGCTCGCGCATCCGCGTCCACATGTACCGCTCGCGGTCCTCGTCGACCCGTACGCGCTCCGCGTCCCCGGGGGCAAGGCGCCGGAAGAGGCTGCCGATCAGGAACATGGCCTGGCGGTACGTGTCGTGGTCGCTGTCACCCAGCGGCAGTTCGACGTACTGGTGCCACCACTCCGACCAGTGCCGCACCCGGCCGTGCCGCAGCAGGTGCTCTTCGAGTTCGGCGAACCGCGGCCGCAGGTCGCCGATCTCCACGCCGACGGCGTCGCCGTGCAGCGCGGCCTCCTCCTCTGCCGCCGGCGCGTCCGCTTCGGCCGCCTCCGTGCGGCCGCGGCGCGTGTCCCACTGGAAGACGTGGTCCGAGGAGCGGTCCACGAGGACGAGCTCCACTCCCGGGGTGTCCAGCGCGTACGAGATCGCCTGGTACTCGGCCGACGCCTCCGTGATCGGGGCGACCACCGAGAGCGGCGCCCACTCCTCCGGGAAGCCGTCGAGCCGGGACGCGAACGCCTGGACGGCGACCGGGAGCCTGCAGTTGCGCAGTTCGGTGAGCAGGGGCGTCATGTCCTCGCACAGCTCCAGATACACGACCTTCGGCTGCTTCTCGCGCAGCCGGCGTGCCATCGCGAGCGCGGAGGCGGGGGAGTGGTGGCAGACCGGGAAGATCTCCAGCGGCTCGCGCGCCGCTCGGTCGACGTCGTCGACGAGGCCGAGGAGGATGCCCTCCAGGGCGGCCGGGCCGTCGGCGAACGCGGCTGCGGCCTCCTGGAGCTGGACGCGGAGAGCCTCGAAGGTCCCCTCCTGGTGGCCGCTCACGACAGGGTCGCGATCGCGTCGCGGCCGCCGTCGAGGAACTCCGGCCACAGGCCGCCTTCCTCCTTGCCGCGGGGCTCGACGACGCCGTGCAGGTACTTGTTGAGAATCGCCAGGTCCTCGGGCTCTCGACGGGCCAGGGAGCCGACCAGGGAGGAGGCGAGGGTGCGGGCGGTGAGGGCGCGCTCACCGAAGAAGTTGGAGTGCAGGATGGCGTCCTCCAGGACTCCGATCTGCTCGGCGGTGGACAGCGCGGACTCCAGCTTCTCGTCGTCGCTGGTTGCCGCGGTCGCCGAGGCGCGCAGGTCGGCGAAGCTCTGCAGCAGGACGTCCAGCAGGTTCGGCGGCACGTCCAGTTCGATCTGGTGGCGGCGCAGGAGCTCCTCGGTACGGAAGCGGACGATCTCCGTCTCGCTCTGCTTGTTCGTCACGACCGGGATGCGGACGAAGTTGAAGCGGCGCTTCAGCGCGGAGGAGAGGTCGTTGACGCCCCGGTCGCGGCTGTTGGCGGTCGCGATGATCGAGAAACCGGGCTTGGCGAAGACGATGTTCTCGCCGTCGGCGCTGTCGAGTTCGGGGACCGAGATGTACTTCTCGGAGAGGATCGAGATGAGCGCGTCCTGCACGTCGCTGGTGGAGCGGGTGAGCTCCTCGAAGCGGCCGATGGTACCGGTCTCCATCGCGGTCATGATCGGCGAAGGGATCATCGACTCGCGGGACTGGCCCTTGGCGATGACCATGGACACGTTCCAGGAGTACTTGATGTGGTCCTCGGTGGTGCCGGCAGTGCCCTGCACGACCTGGGTGGAGTTGCGGCTGATCGCGGCGGACAGGAGCTCGGCGAGCCAGCTCTTACCGGTTCCGGGGTCGCCGATGAGCAGCAGACCGCGGTCGGAGGCGAGGGTGACGATGGAGCGCTCGACGAAGCTCCGGTCGCCGAACCACTTCTGCGCGATCTCGCGGTCGAGGCCGTCGGCGCGCTCGGAGCCGAGGATGAACAACCGGACCATCTTCGGCGACAGGCGCCAGGAGAACGGCTTGGGGTTGTCGTCGATCGACTCCAGCCAGTCCAGCTCCTCGGCGAACTTGATCTCGGCAGGGGCGCGCAGCAGGTCGGACATGTTCGGTGCCTTTCGTGCGGGTCTGAGGCGGCGCGGGGCCGCGGGGTCTCTGGGCGCGCCGCCGTCGTGGGCGGCGCGAGGAGGAACGGTCAGGTGAGGAAGGACTTCAGCTCGTGGACGAGCTTGCGGATGTGGCCGGAGAGCACGGGCGTGCCCTGGTCCTTGAAGCGCTCTCGGAACCACGGGTTGACGCTGCCTCGCCCGGCGCTGGTCACCGAACCGACCGGGATGAACTTGGCCCCGGAGCGATGCACGGCGGCCATGGAGGCGAAGAGTTCCTCACTGCGCCATTCGTAGAAGTCGGAGATCCACACCACGACGGTGTTGCGGGGCTCGGCGATCTTCGGCTGGGCGAGCGCCATGGCCACGGTGCCGTCCGTGCCGCCGCCGAGCTGGGTCCGCAGGAGGGTCTCGAAGGGATCGTGTACCCAGGGAGTGAGGTCGAGGGCCTGCGTGTCGTAGGCGATGAGGTGGACGTCCACCTTCGGCAGCCCGGCGAAGATCGAGGCGAGGATGGTGCAGTTCACCATCGAGTCGACCATCGAGCCCGACTGGTCGACGACCACGATCAGCCGTTGGGGCGTCGTCTTGCGAGCCGTGTGACGGTAGTAGAGGCGGTCGACGTACAGCTGCTCTTCTTCCGGGCTCCAGTTGGTCAGGTTCTTCCAGATCGTCCTGTTCACGTCCAGGTTCCGGAAGACTCGCTTGGGCGGGACCGAGCGGTCCAGCTCCCCGACGGATGCCTTCTCCACCTGCGTACGCAGCACCTCGGCGACCTCGTCGACGAACCGTCGGATCAGCGCCTTGGCGTTCGCGAGCGCCACCCCGGAGAGGTTGTTCTTGTCCCGCAACAGCTGCTCGATCAGCGACATGCTGGGTGTGAGCCGGGACGCGAGCTTCGGGTCGGCCAGCACCTCCCGCAGGTGCATCCGCCTGACGAGGTCCGCCTCGATGGCGCCGAGCTCCGGCCCGATCTGCGGAATCAGCCGGCTCAGGTCCGGCGTACCGCCGCGCCCGCCGGTGCCGTACGGGCTGACAGCAGGCCCGCCCGCGCCGGCGCGACCCCCTCGCAGGTCACCGGGTCGGCATCCGAGGGCACGCTCCAGCCATCCCGCGTCGGACTGCCAGCCGGCGAGTTGCCCGGCGCTGACGGATCCGGAGGGGGACGCGAACACGTTGAGCAGGACCTTCGACAGCAGCGCCGCGCGGCGTACCTCGGCGGCCCGGTCGCGCGGTCCGTCGCCGTCTTCGGGCACCATCAGCCCGTCGAACTCGTCCGCCAGCTCGGGGTGGCGCTGCACGACGGAGTCGACGGAGGCCTGCGGGTCCAGCAGGCCCGGAGGCAGCCCGATGTCCTCGACGACGGCGAGGCTCGCGGATTCCAGGCCGGGCTGCTCCTCGGCGTCGAACAGCCGCGCCAGCAACCGCCAGTACAGCACCTGGCGGCGGTTCTCGTCCGAGTCGGCCACGGGGGCCTCGGGAGTGGGGTCGGTCATGCGCGCAACAGCCTTCCCGCTCGCTCCCGCAGAACGGCCACAGCGTCGGTGGCCGCCTTCTCGCCCTTGACGCCCGTCTTGTCGGTGGTCCCTCCGGCCCAGGATCCGGCGTGGATCGCAAGGCTCTTCTTCCGCACGGTCGTCTCGACCGCGAGTGGCTGTACGCGGAAGGCTCCGGCGTCCCAGCGCAGGAGGCCGATGCACGCCCCGGACGCGGCGACGTTCTCGGCGGTGAGAGGGCCGGCGGCCGGGATGCGGTCGGTGTCGACGGCGAGCGGATGGCCGGCGACCGTGAACGTCAGACCGCCGTCCTCCCGGGAGACGACGTACCCCTCCAGGAACACCGGGGTGGCGATCCGGGCGGGGTGCCGATCCAGCGGGGCGGGGTCCGTGCCGGCCGCCGTCGGCAGCACGACGCGAGCGGTGACGAAGGGATCGGCCGGCTCGCCGGCGCGGGCGAGGGCGTCGTCCCAGATCAGGTCTCCCTCGGCCGTGACGGGCATCCCGTCCACGTCCATCGTCCCGCCCTCGCCGACAGCGGCCAGGAGCGACATGTGCGGTCGCAGGAGCTGCCACAGCCCCGCACCGACGACCGTGTCCGGCTTCGGCGCGGAGACGGAGGCGCGCACCAGTCGGGCGGTGCCGCCGTCGGCCGGCTCCAGCACGGCATGGACTTGCGCCTGCACGGCCGTCGCATGCTCGTGCAGATCGACGCCGAGCGGGAGAAGACGACCGGTCACGGTGTCCGTGGCCGGCACATCTGCTGCTCCGGGCAGTGTCAGGAGCAGAGCGCGCGTCCACAGGTCGGCCCAGCGGCGTACCGGCATCCGCTCGAGCGCCGCACCAGGGCAGGAGGCCGCGAGCTCGGTGGCGAGGCCGTCGAGCAGCACCGCCAGACGGCGCAGTGACGGGTCCGGCAGCATCGCCGAGACCACGGGGGCGGCACCGGACACGATCTCGTGATCCAGCCCCCGCCAGCCTGTGCGCGCGAGGTCGCAGAGCCATGACCGGGCGGCGGCCAGCACGTTGACCGCCTCGCCGCTGGGGACCGGCCGGGGCTCGTCATCGGCGCTCGTCCGTCCCGTCGCCGCGTGCACTCGCTCGGCGAGCGCGTCGTGGACGGAGCCGAGGAGGGCGGTGCGGGCGGCGGCGAGGGCGACGAAATGCTCTTCGCCGGCGGCTCCCGCCGCGGTCTTCTCGGCGGCCTCGCCGACTCGGGTGGCCAGCGGGGTGCCCGCGACGGCGTCGGCGAACGCGATCAGATCACCGGCCTGAGCGGGCCGGGGACGCAGGAGGCCGTCGGTCAGAAGGGCGTCGAACCCGTCGACGGCGGCGAGTGCCTCTTCGAGGCCGGGAACCGGCTCGGTGAGCAGGTCGGCATGCATCAAGCCACCTCTCGGGTCGGCGGGAACCACTGCATCTCGGGCAACGGAACGGTCGACGCCTGGAGTTCGAGGTAGGACAAGTGCCGCAGGAAGCGGCTGAACACCGGTGCCGCGGCCGCCGTTCCACCTGCTGCGGCCGAAGGGCGGGTGGCGGACATGGCGCTGGTCACGCCGGCCGCGTTCAGCTGCTCGTCGGCGGGATCGACCTTCAGATAGCGAGCGACACGCTCGGCTCCGTACTGCAGCACCGCCTCGCCGACGAGGGCTCGGATGTGGTTGCAGAAGGAGCCCCGAGCGCCGCCGCAGGGCCGGTTGTTGTTGGTGCTGCACGAGTAGGCGTAGTCGCCGACGGCGACCGATGAGACGTAGACCCGGGCGATGTCCGATCCGCTGGACACCACACCCTGCAGGCGCCCGTCGGCCAGCTCGACGAACGGAACCTTGGCCAGCTTCCGTGGGCGAGCGGGCTGCAGCACCCGCGTCAGACTCGAAGTCTCCCAGTGGGACAACGCAGATCTCCTCAGGGCATGGGAGGGGTAAGGGAAGGCCCGCGCCTGAACGGCGGGACATGTAAGAACCTAGTAGCGACCACTGACAACGCACCGTGCGCGGGATGTTGGCGTGACGCGACTGACCGGCGGCTGAAGGGGAGCCGAGGCCTCGGGAGCTGGGGGCGGCCCCCGGGTGGTCCCGTCGGTCAGATGAGTGTCGGAGTCACGCGCGACCCTGGTTCAAGCGGGCGGATCGCACGGATGGAACGCATCGCAGGCTACGGCGACTGCTGATCAGCCGTCGCGGCGGCCCCGATGCCGGTGATCAGCGCGTCAAGACCGCGCTTGATGCGGTCCACGTCCCAGCCTCGCTCGGTGCGCTGATGGTCGAACAGGCCCGGTGTGTACGCCATGAGGAGTAGATCCGCCATGTATGCGGCGTCCACGCTGGGGGCGAGCTCCGCGACGATGCCGACGATCTGTTCGTGGTGCCGGCGAAACGGGGCGCTGCGATAGCGCCCTGCCGGCGCGCTCGCCTCTGCCAGGAGCAGCAACTCCCGGTTGTCGTCCACGAGGTCGGCCATGCCGTGCAGGAAGGTGCGCAGCCGGTCATGTGCCGACAGGGCCTCATCCTCGCAATGCCGCGCGAACGCCTCCTGGAAGCGGGTCTCGTTGTCCTCGATCAACGCGTAGACGAGCCCGGGTCGGTTGTGAAAGCGCCGATAGACCGTGCCGACCCCGACCCCGGCCTCCTTGGCCACCGCGTCGAGGGACAGATCGGCGAAGCCGTCCGCCGCGAGCAACCGTCGAGCGGCGTCGAGGATGCGGAGGCGGTTGCGGGCGGCGTCGGCGCGCTCGGTGGGGGCGGTCACACGGAGCAGCGTAGCGGACGTACCGGAGACGTCTCCGCTTAGTCTTGAAAATCGGAGTGGTCTCCACCTATGGTTACGTCAAGTCAACCGGAGGACTCTCCGGTTAGTGGTCGGAGATCCACCATGCTTAGCCCACAAGGAGATTCACGCCATGACTGCCACCGCCGCCACCTCCTCGGCCCCCCTCCTCAACGGTCAGGCGATCGGCATCGCCTACCATGCGATCGCCGCCGTGCGGGATCGCCTCCTTGCCGCCTCGGGCCTGACCTTTCACCAGTCCGTGGCGCTCAACGCCGTCGCTGACGGGCTCGACCGTGCCGGTGCCGTCGCCCGTATGGTCGCGTCGCTCAAGGTCGGTGAGCCGGAGGCGCTCGCCTTGCTCGACGAACTCGCCGACGCCGGCCTGATCGACGGTCCCCGAATGTCCGTCACAGACAAGGGCGTCAGCCTCCAGCGAGGGTTCACGGACGCCGTGGCCGGGCTGACCGAGCGACTGTACGGAGAGCTTTCGGCGACCGAGCGCGAGATCGCGGCCCGCGCGCTCGCCCACGTCACTGCCAGGGCGAACGCCGAACTCGCCGCCCAGTAGGCAACGTGTGTCTCGCAGGCGCGGCCAGGGGCTGCCGACTCGCTGGTCGGCAGCCCCTGGAAGCTCACTACGGCGCGAGCCTCTCTGCCTGTAGCTGTGGCGCCAGACGATGTGTCGAGGCGAACTGCAGTGAGAGGGCGTCACTTTCGTGGGTGTGGCTGGCCTCGAGCGCGACCCTGTCGCCGACGTTCAGCCGAAAGATCGTGGAGACGTCTTGCGACTGGCCGAGGTTGCCACCCAGATCCGCGATGTCCGAGAAGTCATAGGCGGCCCTGATGCCGTTGACGGTGATGGACAGTTCGCGGCCCGGGCCGGTCTGCGGAGCGTCGAAGTGCCAGAGGATCCTCCCCTTGAGGAGGTAGCGCCCGGGGGTCTTGACCACCAATGTCGAGGTCATCGGATCGAACATCGAGTCCGTGTCGTAGGTCGCGCCATTGAAGGTGATCTGCGTAGGAATGCCGGGCGGGATGGTCTGGTTGGCGGTGGCGAAGAGGCTCGCGCCTACATTGACCACGGGCCCGGCAGGTCCCGTTGCCCCGGTCGCCCCGGTCGCCCCGGTCGCCCCGGTCGCCCCGGTCGCACCCGTCGTGCCGGCAGGCCCGGTGGTGCCTGCGGGGCCGGTCGAGCCGTCCGCTCCCGGCGCGCCGGTCGCCCCCGTGGCCCCGGCAGGACCCGTCGTGCCGGTCGCACCTGTCGCACCCGTCGCGCCGGCAGGGCCGGTGGTGCCTGCGGCTCCCGTCGAACCCGTCGCGCCCGCGGGCCCGGTGGTGCCTGCGGGGCCGGTCGAGCCGTCCGCTCCCGGCGTGCCGGTCGCCCCAGTGGCCCCCGTCGCCCCCGTGGCCCCCGTCGCCCCCGTCGCCCCCGTCGGGCCGGTCGGGCCGGCCGGCCCAGTCGCACCCGCCGGCCCCGTCGGACCCACGACGCCGACCCCGTCCTCGCACTCGTCGTGGTGCCCGTGTTCCCGGCAGTGGTGGGGGTCTTGGCTCGCTTGGCCGACCGCTGCCATCGGCCTGTGCGTGATGGTCGCGAGGGCAGGGCTGTTGAAGCCCAGCATCACGACGGCGAGCGACGCCATCGCGCCACCGGCAACCCACTTCCCGCTCCTGGGGAGTGGGCCGAGGACCGACCGAGATCTGCGCTCAGGGCTCATGCGTAGCTCCTTCGAGGACCCCAACAAAGATGCTTTCGGAATGGTCTTCATTCCTTGCAGGCATCGGTTGTCCGATGATCCGACTTAAGGGCGTCGCGCCAGGATCAATCTATTGGCGCATCGACGAGGCCTCCGCCGCGTGCCCTCGATCCGGATCGCCGCAACCGCGGAACCGTGGTGCCTGAGCGGCAAGAGTCCGCGAAGTCCGCACAGGTCCATACCAAAACCCTTGACGGGCCTCTTAGTTCACTCCTTAAATCATGGGTGCAACAAAGCGGTCCGGCGTCCCGTGCCGTCGAGGCGGCCCCGCCCGTTGCCGCTGGATGTCATGGGCATGACCTTCAGTGCGTCCCCCACACCCGACGGAAGAGAGAGTCATGCACTCCTCCCGCTCACCACGGCGCCTGCTGTCCTCCGCCGTGACGGCCCTCGCCCTCGCGGCGCTCGGCCTCGGCCTCGCCGGTCCCACGCCGGGCGCCTCCGCCTCCTCCGACCAGCGCACCGCGCTCCGGCCCGCAGCCGAGGCGGCCGCCGTCACCTTCTCCGACGACTTCGACGGGCCCGCGGGCTCCGCCGTGGACGGATCCCGGTGGCAGATCGAGACCGGCGACAACGTCAACAACCACGAGCGGCAGTACTACACGGCCGGCAACCGCAACGCCGCTCTCGACGGCCAGGGTCACCTGGTGATCACCGCGCGCAAGGAGAATCCCGGCAACTACCAGTGCTGGTACGGCCGGTGCGAGTACACCTCCGCCCGGCTGAACACCGCGGGCAAGTACACCGCGCAGTACGGCCACGTGGAAGCCAGGATGAAGGTCCCGCGCGGGCAGGGCATGTGGCCCGCGTTCTGGATGCTCGGGAACGATCTCGGCCAGGTCGGCTGGCCCGACTCGGGCGAGATCGACATCATGGAGAACGTCGGCTTCGAGCCCTCCACCGTGCACGGCACCCTGCACGGCCCCGGATACTCCGGCGCCGGCGGCATCGGCGCCGCGTACACGCTGCCCGGCGGGCAGGCCTTCGCCGACGCGTTCCACACCTTCGCGGTCGAGTGGTCGCCCGGCAGGATCACCTGGTCGGTCGACGGCACCGTCTACCAGACCCGCACCCCCGCCGACCTCGGGGGACGGAACTGGGTCTTCGACAAGCCGTTCTTCCTCATACTCAACCTGGCGGTCGGCGGCTACTGGCCGGGCGACCCCGACGGCTCCACCGTCTTCCCCCAGCAGCTCGTCGTCGACCACGTCCGCGTCACCACGGCCGACAGCCCCACCACCGGTGGCCCCATCACCGGGATCGGGGGCAAGTGCGTCGACGTGGCCGCCGCCGGCACGGCAAACGGCACGGCGGTCCAGCTGTACGACTGCAACGGGACCGCCGCCCAACGGTGGACCGTCGGAACGGACGGAACGATCCGGGCCCTCGGCAAGTGCCTCGACGTCGCCTCCGGCGGCACCGCGGACGGCACCGTGGTCCAGCTGTGGGAGTGCAACGGAACAGCTGCCCAGCGCTGGGACGCCAACGCCGCTCGGGACATCGTGAACCCGCAGGCCGGCAAGTGCCTGGACGCGACCGGCAACAGCTCCGCCAACGGCACCCGACTGCAGATCTGGACCTGCGGCGGCGCGGCCAACCAGAAGTGGACGGTGACCCGATGACCGGCCTCTCCCGGGGCGGACACGCCCCACGGCACAGGCGCCGTACGACCCGCCCTCTGACGGCGCTGCTCGGCGCCGCGGCCGCCGTCTGCGCGACCCTGGCCGTCCACCCCGCCGCGACGGCCGCCAATCCCGCCGCGGTCCCACTCGCCGCGCCCCCGACCGGCTGGGTCACCGTCGTCAACAGCGGCAGCGGCAAGTGTCTCGACGCGCGGGCGGCCGCGACGGCGAACGGCACCGCCGTGCAGCAGTACGCCTGCAACGGCACGACCGCGCAGCAGTGGACCATCACACCGACCGCCGACGGCCATGTGCGGATCGGCAACCGCAACGACACGGCCCAGGTCGTCGACGTCAGCGATGTGTCCAGCGCCGACAACGCCGCCGTCCACCTCTGGACGTACGGGGGCGGGAACAACCAGCAGTGGCAGGCCGTGGACGAGGGCGGGGGAGCGTACCGCTTCGTCAACCGGCACAGCGGCAAGTGCCTGGACGTGCCGGCCGCGTCGACCGCAGACAGCGTCCAGCTGGTGCAGTACACCTGCAACGGCACGGCGGCCCAACGCTTCCAGGTGACCCCCGTGAGCACTGCTCCCGGCGATGTCGATCTCGGCCCGAACGTAGCCGTGTTCGACCCGTCCATGCCCTCGGCCACCATCCAGAGCCGGCTGGACACCATCTTCCGGCAGCAGGAGACGAACCAGTTCGGCCCGCAGCGCCACGCGGTGCTGTTCAAGCCCGGCGCGTACAACAACGATGTCAACGTGGGCTTCTACACCCAGGTCCTCGGGCTCGGGCAGTCCCCGGACTCGGTGACGATCAATGGGGCGGTCCATGTGGAGGCCGACTGGTTCCCGCCGCAGAACGCCACGCACAACTTCTGGCGGGGCGCCGAGAACCTCTCGGTGAACCCGACGGGCGGCACGGACCGCTGGGCCGTCTCGCAGGCATCCTCGTACCGCCGGATGCATGTGCGCGGCAACCTGGAGCTCAGTGACGGCGGATGGTCGAGCGGCGGGTTCATGGCCGACACGAAGATCGACGGTCAGGTGCGCTCCGGCACGCAGCAGCAGTGGCTGACCCGCAACTCCCAACTCGGCAGCTGGACCGGCTCCAACTGGAACATGGTCTTCGTCGGCAGCCAGGGGGTCCCGGGCACCACCTTCCCCAACCCGCCCCACACGACGGTCGACCGCACGCCGACCATCCGGGAGAAGCCCTTCCTGTACGTGGACGGCACCGGCGCCTACCGGGTCTTCGTACCCGCGGTGCGGGCGGACTCGACGGCCACGACCTGGGCCGCGGGCAGCGCCCCGGGGACCTCCCTCCCGATCGACCGGTTCCATGTCGTGAAGCCGGGGGCGACAGCGGCGCAGATCAACGCCGCGCTGGCCGAGGGGAAGAACCTGCTCGTCACCCCCGGCGTCTACCGGCTCGACCAGACACTGAAGGTGACCCGGCCCGACACCGTCGTGCTCGGTCTCGGCCTGGCGACGTTCATCCCCGAGGGGGGCGTCACGGCCATGACCGTGGCCGACGTGGACGGCGTGAAGATCGCGGGCGTCCTCTTCGACGCCGGGACGGTCAACTCCCCGACCCTGGTGGAGATCGGGCCGCCGGGATCCGCCGCGTCCCACGCGGCCAACCCGACCTCGCTGCACGACGTCTACTTCCGGGTCGGCGGCGCGGCGGTCGGCAAGGCCACGACGAGCCTCGTCGTCAACAGCGACCACGTCATCGGCGACCACATGTGGATCTGGCGGGGTGACCACGGCACGGGCATCGGCTGGAACACCAACACGGCGGACACGGGCCTGATCGTCAACGGTGACGCCGTGACCATGTACGGCCTCTTCGTCGAGCACTACCAGAAGCACCAGACCATCTGGAACGGCAACGGCGGCCGGACGTACTTCTACCAGAACGAGATGCCCTACGACCCGCCCAACCAGGCCGCCTGGATGAACGGTTCGACCCAGGGCTACACCGCCTACAAGGTGGCGGACTCGGTGACCAGTCATGAGGCGTACGGGCTCGGGAGCTACTGCTTCTTCAACGTCAACCCCGGTGTGGCCGCGGAGCGTGCCTTCGAGGCGCCGCAGCACCCGAACGTCCGCTTCCGCAGCATGGTCACGGTGTCCCTCGGCGGGACCGGGACCATCCGTCATGTGATCAACGACCGCGGCGGACCGTCCAATTCCACGACCAACGTCGCCAACCTCGTGAGTTACCCCTGAGGCGCGGGGGGGGGGGGGGCGGGGGGCCCCCCCCCGGGGGCGGCACACCGGTTAAGACAGATAAAT
>NZ_JBHWBS010000039.1:23211-60424 GCF_042735655.1 Streptomyces sp. NPDC059567
CATACGTCTTTTATACAACCCAGCGGGGCTCACATCAATATACCCCCCCCCCAGACACAAACACTGTTCTGACCCCGTGTGGCGCCCGGGGCCCCCACGCGGCGCCCCGGCCCGGGTGACCGAAGCAGGTTCACCGACTTAATGAAAGACCTAAGAAAAGTGCGGTCGGAGTCATTGACCCCGGCTGGACCGGCGGGCAAGGTGCGGGAGAGCGCTCTCTCGCGCCTTCTTCGTATCTCCCAACTCCCTTTACGAGGAGACCTCTTCATGCCCGCAGTCGGCATACCCGTGGCGACACCGCCACACGGACGACGCCCCGCCGCGCCCCGCCGCAGCATCGCCGCGACCGTCGTGACCGCCCTCGTCGCGACGCTGCTCGCCCTCCTCCCGGCCCCCGCCGCCCAAGCCGCGCCGGTGCTGCTCTCCCAGGGCAAGCCGGTCACCGCCTCCAGTCAGGAGAACGGCGGCACGGCTGCATCCGGCGCCGTCGACGGCGACCTCGGCACGCGCTGGTCCAGCGCCTTCTCCGACCCCCAGTGGCTCCAGGTCGACCTCGGCGCGCCCGCGGCGCTCGAGCGTGTCGAGCTGCGCTGGGAGGCCGCGTACGCGACCGCCTACAGGATCGAGACCTCCGCCGACGGCACCACCTGGTCGACGGTCCACTCCACGACCACCGGCGCCGGCGGCACCGAGACCGTCGCCGTCTCGGGCACGGCCCGCTACGTCCGGATGCAGGGCCTCACCCGCGCCACCGGATACGGCTACTCCCTCTGGGAGTTCCAGGTCTACGGCACCCCGGACGGCGGCCCGGTGCTGCCCGGCGGCGGTGACCTCGGCCCGAACGTGCACATCATGGACCCGTCCACGCCCGGCATCCAGGCCAAGCTCGACCAGGTCTTCCAGCAGCAGGAGTCGGCCCAGTTCGGCAACGGCCGGCACGCCTTCCTCTTCAAGCCGGGCACCTACAACGGCCTCAACGCCCAGATCGGCTTCTACACCCAGATCGCCGGCCTCGGCCTGCGCCCCGACGACACCACCTTCAACGGCGATGTGACCGTCGACGCCGGGTGGTTCAACGGCAACGCGACGCAGAACTTCTGGCGCTCCGCGGAGAACCTGGCGCTGAACCCGGTCAACGGCACCAACCGCTGGGCCGTCTCCCAGGCGGCCTCCTTCCGCCGGATGCACGTCAGGGGCGGCCTCAACCTCGCCCCGACCGGCTACGGATGGGCGAGCGGCGGCTACATCGCCGACAGCAGGATCGACGGCACGGTCGGGCCGTACTCGCAGCAGCAGTGGTACACCCGCGACAGCGCCGTCGGCGGCTGGACCAACGGCGTGTGGAACATGACCTTCTCCGGAGTCGAGGGCGCGCCGGCGACGAGCTTCCCCAACCCGCCGTACACCACCCTCGACACCACTCCGATCTCCCGCGAGAAGCCCTTCCTCCACCTCGACGGCAACGAGATGAAGGTCTTCGCGCCCGCCAAGCGCACCAACGCCCGGGGCGTCAGCTGGGCGAACGGCAGCCCGCAGGGCGAGTCGATCCCGCTCAGCCGCTTCTACGTGGTCAAGCCGGGCGCCACGGCGACCACCATCAACGCCGCCGTCGCCCAGGGCCTGCACCTGCTCTTCACTCCGGGCGTCTACCACCTCGACCGGACCATCGACATCGACCGGGCCGGCACCATCGTGCTCGGCCTCGGTCTCGCCACGATCATCCCCGACAACGGCGTCACCGCGATGCGGGTCGCCGACGTCGACGGCGTCCGCCTCGCCGGCTTCCTGATCGACGCCGGCCCCGTCAACTCCCCGACCCTGCTGGAGATCGGCCCCCAGGGAGCCTCCGCCGACCACTCCGCCAACCCCACCACCGTCCAGGACGTCTACATCCGCATCGGTGGTGCGGGCGCCGGCAAGGCGACCACCAGCATGGTCGTCAACAGCGACGACACGATCGTCGACCACACCTGGGTCTGGCGCGCCGACCACGGCGAGGGCTGGGGCTGGGAGACCAACCGCGCGGACTACGGCGTCCGCGTCAACGGCGACGACGTCCTGGCCACCGGCCTGTTCGTCGAGCACTTCAACAAGTACGACGTCGAGTGGTACGGCGAGCGCGGCCGCACGATCTTCTTCCAGAACGAGAAGGCGTACGACGCGCCCGACCAGGCCGCCGTACAGAACGGCTCGACCAAGGGCTATGCAGCCTACCGCGTCGACGACTCCGTCGACGTCCACGAGGGCTGGGGCCTGGGCAGCTACTGCTACTACAACGTGGACCCGACGATCCGCCAGGACCACGGATTCAAGGCCCCGGTGAAGCCCGGGGTGAAGTTCCACAGCCTGCTCGTCGTCTCACTCGGCGGCAACGGCCAGTACGAACACGTCATCAACGACATCGGAGCACCCACCTCGGGAACCTCGACGATCCCGTCCACGGTCGTCTCGTTCCCCTGATCCCCGCCGCACGGACAAGGCCCCGCCCACCGGTCGCATCCGGTGGGCGGGGCCCGTACGCCTGGCTCAGCTGTCGGCGTCGGCCGCCCGGTGGGCCCGGATGATCTCCGCGTACCGGTGTCCGCTCGCCTTGATCGTGCGGGCCTGGGTCGCGTAGTCGACGTGGACGAGGCCGAAGCGCTTGTCGTAGCCGTAGGCCCACTCGAAGTTGTCCAGCAGGGACCAGGCGTAGTAGCCCGCCAGCGGGGCGCCCTTGCGGACGGCCCGGGCGCAGGCCGCGATGTGCCGCTCCAGGTACCGGATCCGGTCCGGGTCGTGCACGGCGCCGTCGGGGCCCACCGTGTCGGGGAACGCGGAGCCGTTCTCGGTGACGTAGAGCCGGCGCACCCCGTAGTCGTCGGTCAGCCGCAGCAGGAGCGCCTCAAGGCCCCCGGCGTCGATCTGCCAGTCCATGCCGGTGCGCGGTACGTCGGGCAGGCGCACTTCCTTGGCATACGGGACGGGTCCCCTGGGGTCGTCCTCGACGGTCGCCGGGAAGTAGTAGTTGAGGCCGTGCCAGTCGAGCGGTGCGGCGATCGTCTCCAGGTCACCGGCGCGTTCCGGCAGCTCGACCCCGTACAGCTCGCGCATGTCGGCCGGGAAGCCGCGCCCGTAGACGGGATCGAGCCACCAGCGGTTGGTGTGCCCGTCCATGCGGACGGCCGCCGCGATGTCCTCGGGGCGTGTCGAGGCGGCCTCGACCGTGGAGTGGTTGGTGACGAGGCCGATCTGTGCGCCGGGTGCGGCCGCGCGCAGGGCCTGCGTCGCCAGACCGTGGCCCAGCAGGAGGTGGTAGGAGGCGTGGACGGCGGCCGTCAGATCGGTCAGACCCGGGGCCATCCGGCCCTCCAGGTGGCCGATCCACCCCGAGCAGAGCGGCTCGTTGAGGGTGGCCCACTGAGTGACGCGGTCACCGAGCCGGCCGGCGACGGCGGAGGCGTACGCGGCGAGGTGCTCGGCGGTGTCGCGCGAGGTCCAGCCGCCCCGGTCCTGGAGGACCTGGGGAAGGTCCCAGTGGTAGAGGGTCACCGACGGGGTGATCCCGGCGGCGAGCAGTCCGTCGACGAGCCGGTCGTAGAAGTCGAGGCCGGCGGTGTTGACCGGTCCGTCGCCGCCAGGGACGACGCGTGGCCAGGCGACCGACAAACGGTACGCGTCGGTGCCGAGCCGCTTCATGAGCGCGATGTCCTCGGGCCACCGGTGGTAGTGGTCGCATGCCATGTCGCCGTGGTCGTCGTTGTCGACCTTGCCAGGGGTGTGGGAGAACGTGTCCCAGATGGAGGGGGACCTGCCGTCCTCCGCGACGGCCCCCTCGATCTGGTAGGCCGATGTGGCCGTGCCCCAGACGAAGTCCCGGGGGAGGGCGGCGAGGTCGCTGGACAGGGAGTCGGTCGCTTCGGACACGGAGATCCTCTCGGAACGTGCTGGTGGAAGAGGGGGGACTACTTGACCGCTCCGGCGGTGAGTCCGGTGACGAGGTAGCGCTGAAGGAGGAGGAAGCCGGCCACCACGGGCACGCTCACGACGAGGGAGGCGGCCATGACCTGGTTCCAGTACACGTCGTTCTGGGTCGAGTAGCCCTGGAGGCCCACCGCCAGCGTGCGGGTGGCGTCGTTGGTCATCACCGAGGCGAACAGCACCTCGGCCCACGCGGTCATGAAGGCGTAGACGGCGACGGCGACGATGCCGGGGATCGCCGCGGGCACGATCACCCGGAAGAGCGCGCCGAGCGGCCCGCAGCCGTCGACCTTGGCGGCCTCGTCCAGATCGCGGGGCACCGAGTCGAAGTACCCGATGAGCATCCAGATCGAGAACGGGAGGGAGAAGGTGAGATACGTGAGGACGAGGCCGCCGCGTGAGCCGAACAACGCGATCCCCGTGGCGTTGCCGATGTTCACGTAGATGAGGAACAGCGGCAGCAGGAAGAGGATGCCGGGGAACATCTGGGTCGACAGCACCGTGACGGTGAAGACCCGCTTGCCGCGGAAGGAGTACCGGCTCACCGCGTAGGCGGCGAAGACGGCGATGACGACCGAGCAGACGGTCGCCGAACCGGCCACGATCAGGGAGTTCACGAAGTAGTCGGCGAGCGGGACCGTCTCCCAGATGTCGAAGTACGGGCGGATCGTGAGCCCCGAGGGGATCCACTGGAACTTCCCCGAGACGTCCTGCAGCGGCTTCAGCGAGCTGGAGACCATGACGTACACCGGCAGCAGGACGAACCCGGTGAGGAGGGTCAGGAAGATCCGCCGGCTCCACAGGAAGGACCGCGGCGGGGCCATGGGGGAGCGCGGCGGACGGCGCTCGGCGCGGTTCTCAGACATCGCCCGTCCTCCTTCCTCGGGAGGTGGCCAGGAGGTAGACGCCCGTCACGACGAGCAGGAACAGCAGCAGCAGGACGGACATGGCCGCGCCCGTGCCGAAGTTCCAGGTCTGGAACGACGACTGGTAGATGTGGATCGAGATCAGGTCGGCCGCCTCGGGGGCCGCCTTGCCGAACAGCACGAACGGCGTGTTGAAGTCGTTGAACGTCCACAGGAAGAGCACCAGGACGAGCACCTGGTTGACCGGGCGCAGCGAGGGCAGCGTGATCCGGCGGATCTGCTGCCAGACTCCCGCGCCGTCCAGGGCGGCGGCCTCGTAGATCTCCCGGGGGATGTTCTGCAGACCGGCCATCATGATGAGGAAGGCGAAGGGCCAGCCCTTCCACACCGACACGACGAGCAGCGTGATGAAGCTGTTCTCGCCGATGAGCCAGAACGGCGGGCTGTCGGTGAGCCCGAGCTGGTCGTGCAGCACGTGGTTCACCAGGCCGTTGTCCCGCTGGAACATGAACCCCCAGGTGATGACGGCGGCGTAGACCGGCAGGGCGTAGGGGACGAGGAAGATCGTCCGCAGGATGCCCCGGCCGCGGAAGGTCTCCTGGAGGAAGATCGCGGCGACGGTGCCCAGCAGCCAGCACAGTCCGACGGAGAGCAGCGTGAACAGGCAGGTGGTGAGGAAGGAGCTCAGCAGCGCCTGGCCCACCGGGGCGTCGAAGTCGACGGCGAGGGAGTAGTTGTCGAAGCCGGCCCACGGCGCGGTTCCCCAGTCCCGGATGGAGAACTGGGTGAGCTCCTTGAAGCTCATCACGATGCCGATGACCATCGGCACCAGATGGACCAGAAGCTCCAGGACGAGCGCGGGAAGCAGCAGCAGGTACGGCAGCGAGATGCGGCGGAGCCGCCCGGGAGGGCGCGGGGCGCGCGCCCTCCCGGGGGCGGGCTTCGAAGCGGTCCGTCCCGCCGGTTCGATGGCGGTGGTCGTCATGTGGGTGTCCGTGCTCACTTCTTGGGCATCTGCTGCTGGGCCTTCTCGAGCTTGGCCCGCACCGACTCGGTGGTCACCTCACGGCCGGCGGCGGCCTCGGCGAAGAGCTCCTTGACGGCGGTGCCGACGACCGTCTCGAACTGCGACTCCTCCGGGACCTGGGGGAGCGCGGTCGCGCTGGTGGCGAGCGTGTCGCGCAGGACGGCGAGGGCGGGGGTGTTGAACGCCGGGTCCTGTTGGGCGGAGGAGACCGACGGTATCGACCCGTAGGCCTTGTTGAGGATCTTCTGCTCCTCGTCACCGGTCATGAACTTCACGAACTTCATGGCGCCGTCGACGTTCTTCGTGTTCCTGAAGACGGCCATGTTGATGCCGGCGACCATGGAGTTGGTGGCCTTGCCCTGCCCCGGCGCGCCGGACTGTACGGGAGCGGGCGCGACACCCCACTCGTCCTCCTTCATGCCCTGCGAGGCGAAGGTGGCGGACGCGGTCTGCCAGAGCACCATGGCGGTCCTGTCGTTGGAGAAGTCGCCGAGGGACTGGTTCTGCGCGTACTCGGCGTTGCCCGGGGCGACGATCTTGTGCTCGGCCATCAGGTCGACGTACTGCTTGACCGCGGCCACGGCCCCGTCGGAGGTGAAGTCGGCCTTGCCGTCGGGGGTGAAGAAGTCCGTGCCGTGCTGCTTGCCGAGGACGAAGACCTGGTGGATGTTGTTCGCGAGGTTGGAGCCCTCGACGCCTATCGCGGACTTGCCGTCCTTGCTGAGCTTCTTGCCGGTGGCGACCAGCTCGTCCCAGGTGGCCGGCGGCTTGGCGATGCCCGCGTCCGCGAACATCTTCTTGTTGTAGTAGAGGGCGTACGCCATGGAGTAGAGGGGGACGGCGGCGGGGTCCTGGCCCTGGACACCGGTGGATTCGAGGGCCGACGGCACGAAGCGGTCCTTGCCCCCGATCTTCTCGAAGTTCTTCGCGTCCCAGGGCAACAGGGCACCAGTGGACTGCAGGGAGGCGCTCCAGGTGTTGCCGATGTTGAGGACGTCGGGGCCCTGGCCGGAGGTGGTGGCGGTGAGGATGCGGTTGAGCAGGTCGGTCCACGGGACGACCTCCAGCTTCACCTTGATGCCCGTCTGCTTCTCGAACTTGTCGAGCTCGGGCTGGAGGACCGACTTGTCGACCTCGATACTGGCGCCCTGATTGGACGCCCAGTACGTGAGCGTCTTGGGGTTCTCGTTGGACCCGGCACCGGAGGTACCGCCGCCGCAGGCGGCCGCCGAGAGGACGAGGGAGAGCGTGACGGCGCCGATGGCTGCGGCTCGGGTTCTGCGCATGACTCCAGGGGCCTTTCGTGGAGTGGCGGATCGCCCGCGAGGGGGAACGGCGCATGATCCCGCGTTCAGTTCCCGAACGACCTCAGGGCTTAATTTAGGATGTGAGTTAAACCTCAAGCGAAGGTCGCGTCAAGAGGCGTGACAGCGGTATGTTGCTTACCAGGACATGACGACGAGGGGGCAGGGTGACAGTGCGCAGCGGCCGTACAGTGCGTGACCTGCGGCGGGAGAACCGCACCGCGGTGTTGCAACGGATGTATTTCGACGGGCCGTTGAGCCGCTTCTCGCTCGGGCCGGTCACCGGCCTGAGTTCGGGCTCCGTGAGCAACGTGGTGGCCGAACTGGTCACCGAGGGCCTGGTGGAGGAGGCGGGCAGTGTCGACTCCGCCGGCGGCCGCCCCCGCACGCTGCTGCGCATCAGCCCGCACAGCGGATACATGATCGGGGTGGACGTCGGCGAGACCCGGGTGCGGATCGAGCTCTTCGATCTCGCCCTCACCGAACTCGCGCGTGTCGAGCGCCCGTTGGAGACGCAAGGGGAGCGCCGGGTCGACCGCTACGACGTCGGGGTGGTCGTCGGCCATCTCCGGGAAGGCATCACGGAGGTCCTGGAGCGGGCCGGCATCGCGGCGGAGCGCCTGCTCGGCGTCGGCATCGGAGTGCCGGGCATCGTCGCCAGATCCGACGACGACGGCGCCGTCGTGCACGGGCAGACCATCGGCTGGGACGCCGTGCCGCTGGAGCGGCTGCTGCGCGAGTCCCGGCTGCTGCCCGAGAGCGTCCCCTACTACATCGACAACGGCGCCAAGACGCTCGGCCAGGCGGAGATGTGGTTCGGAGCCGGGCGGGGCGCGCGCAACGCCGTCGTGGTCCTCTTCGGCTCCGGCGTCGGCGCATGCGTGGTCGCCGACGACATGAAGCCCGGCCGCGCCGTGGAGTGGGGCCATCTGACCGTACGGGTACGGGGCCGCCGCTGCCGCTGCGGCGCCCAGGGCTGCCTGGAGGCGTACGCGGGGGCCGAGGCGCTGCTCCAGCGCTGGGCCGAGGCGGGCGGCCGCCCGCCCGCGGACGCGGACGAGGAGACCGCGCTGACCGCGATGCTCGCCGCCGCCTACCCGGCCCCCGGAGCCGACGGTGACGTACCGGAGGCCGACACCACGGCCCTGGCCGTCCTGGAGGAGACCGCCGAATACCTCGGCGCCGGCTTCTCCGACCTCATCAACCTCTTCCAGCCCGAGCGCATCCTCGTCGGCGGCTGGGCCGGCCTTCAACTCGGCGCCCGCTTCCTGGACTCCGTACGGGCGTACGCCACGTCCTACGCCCTGTCGTACCCGGCCGCGCACGTACGCATCGACCTCGGCACCCTCGGCCCGGACGCCGTGACCGTCGGCGCGGCGATCCTGCCGCTGGCCGACTTCTTCGCCCGCGGCGGCCGCCGCGCCGAGACGAACCCGGAGGAGCAGCCCCCGGCCTGGCAGACGACCCTCCAGGAACGGGCGGCTCAGTAGGGCCGGGTCGCGGCTCTCGACGAGGGCGGGGGAATCCGCTACGGCTGATGGCCGCGCAGGCGGTCCGGCGCGAGGCGGACAGGACGGCGGAGGCGCCCCGGAATCCGTCACGCCTCCGGTCCGGGCAGCCCCGTCCGGTACCGGACGGATCCGCTATCGCGCCTCGCGCAGCGTGAGGATGTACGCCGCAGTGAGCGCAACGGCACGGTCTTCGTCCTGCGACAGATCTTCGAGGGCACGTGACGCCGTGACTCCCGGGATGTCCGCGAGCGCTTGTGCCAGCCGTCGACGCGCAGACGACTCGACGGCGCAGTGGGCGAGGCGGTCGACGAGCCCGGCGGCGATCCGGTCCGCCAGCGCGGGATCACTCGCCAGCGCGCTCAGCGCATCGGCGGCATCGACGTCGTGCGACTCCTCGACGACCATGTCGATCAGTGTCGGGACCGCGTCGGCCACTCCACGTGCCCCGAGCGCCAGTGCCGCACACCGGCGGACCACGATGTCGGAGTGCGTGAGGGCATCCCGAAGCAGCGCGGTCGCCGCACCGTCGGGAATCTCGGCGATGGACAGGACGGCACGCTTCCGGACCTCGGCCACCGGCGAGTCGAGGCCCTCCGCCAGCAGCGCCGATCCGGCGTCGCCCGCCTGCGCCAACGCCCATCGAAGGGCTCCGGCGACATTCGGGTCCGGCTCGCTCAACACCGCCTCGACCAGAACCTCCACTGGCACCGGAGCCCCGCCGACCGAGGACAGGGCCGCGCGCTGACGCTCCCCGGCGCTCTCCGACCCCAAGGCATGGAGGAGTGCGACGATCTGGAGGACGTCCTCCCAGCCGGCGGGTTCCGCGGCACAGATCCGACGGAGCCGCGTGAGCAGCGCCGTCTCAGCGGCGATGCGTTCACGCGTCTGGCGGATGAGGTCGTCGACGAGCGCCGAGGGCTTGAAGCCCGGATCATCCAGCGCGGATCCGACTTCTCGCAGCGACAGCCCCAAGGACCGCAGGCTCTCGATGTGGAAGATGCGCCGGATGTCGTCGCCGGAGTACTCGCGATAGCCGACGTCGGTACGACCCGTCGGCCGCACCAGGCCGAGCGACTCGTAGTGCCTGAGCATGCGGGCGCTGACTCCGGACCGTCGGGCCACATCACCGATCAACACTGCCTACCGCTCCTCCTGGTCCTTCCCGCCGAGCGCCACGACACGCTTCGCCTCCTCGATCGCGAACTCGAATCCGACCTCCGGGTCGCGCAGCAGCCGTTCCGTGGCGATCGCATGCCGACGCACGCGCGGGTCGAGTGCCGTCGTCGCGGCGCGCAGCGTCGGCAGGATCACCTCACCGAGCGCGATCAGCGCCCGGCTGAGGCTCAATTGTGTCTCACGCTCGCCGCGCCCGAGCTGTGTCGCCAGCACTCCGGCCAACTCGGCCCCTTCGCCTTCGGGTACGAGTACGACCGCCGCCCGCCAAGCGCTTCGCGCCACCTCATCGTCGGCGTCGGACAGCAGGGCCCGCGTGATCGCCGGCCACGCCTGCCGATCCCCGATCTTGGACAGCGTGTGCAACGCCTGGCTTCGCGCCTGCGCCCTCTCCGAGCGGACTTCGGCGAGAAGCAGCGGGACCGTCACCGATGAGGAGTGGCGGGTGAGTGCCCATGTGAGCATCTCGCGTACGTAGAACTCGGGCTCGACCGCGCAGCGCTCGATGAGCTTGTCGACGGACCGCGGGTCGGGGCTCGTGCCGACCGCGAGCGCTGCCCGCAGCCGCACCGACGAGCGGCTGTCCTCCAGCCCCTGAACAGCTCGCACCGTAGCCGTGTCCTGTTTCGCCATGGTCATCCGGACCACCTCCTCGGCCCCAGTGAAGACCTTGTCACCGTGTCAAGGTCAAGGAGCGGCAGCGCCATGTGATCACCAGGCGTCGTCTGTGTACCGGAAGACGGTGCTTGTCACGTCACAGGGATCACACCGCGACCACGGGCGAGATGCGCTCGACGGCGCGCAGATAGTCACGGCCCTCCAGCGGTTCGTTCATGAGGAACCGCATGCCCAGGTCCACGAGTTCGACCGGTCGTTCCACGGGCAGCATGTGGTCGGCGTCGGACACCACGGCGAGGCGGCTGTCGGCGCAGGTGGCGGCGAGGTCGCGGCACCGGTCGGGCGTGGTGAAGCTGTCGTGTTCGCCGGACGCGACAAGCACGGGCATCGTCGGCGGCTGGTGCAGGTCGAGCCCCTCGTGCCGGAGGAGGCGCTGCGTGTTCGCGATGAACTGCTCCCTGTCGTGGGGAGTCAGGTTCTGCAGCCTTCGGAGGAGGAAGCGCCGTACCCGCGTCCCCGCCACGACGGAATCGACCGTGTCGAGGTTCATGAGCATGCCGAGTGTCACGTCGGCGAACTCCTCGATCCGCTCGGCCTTGAGCAGCTCGACACTCCGACGGATCGGGCCTTGAGCTTGGTCCGGGATGTGCGTCATGGTGCCGATGAGCACCAACTTCGCCACGAGCCCGGGGCGCTTCTGCGCGAGCCGGTAGGCGACCGCACTGCCGTAGGACCCGCCGAGGAGATTCACCGAGGTCAGTCCGAGGTCATCGAGCATGTGCCCCAAGGCATCCGCAAGGAAATCGGATCCGTAGTGCTCGGGGAGAACGGGACTGGCTCCCCAGCCGGGCAGGTCGACGGTCAGCACGTCGGCGAACTCCAGCAATTCGCGTTCCAGACGTCCCCAACTCTCCTTCGTCTGGAAGGCGCCGCCCACCAGGACGAGCGTCGCGATCCGCGCCGAACGGCCGCGGACGAGCCGCGACTCGCATCGGAAGCCGCCCCATTGATGGCGGGCAACGCTCACCTCACCCGGACCCTCGGTCCGGCCGGCGACCCGTACCTCCATCGTGGAACCTGTCCCCAAAGTCATGAAACCTGCCGACGCCTATTGGTATATGAAATGACGAACACTCAAAGAATGCGCAGATTCGCCACTCATCCACCTATTGCGGATGGATTGCCGATCCTACCGCCCACGCCGCGGCCGAACTCGCCGCCGTGGCCCCGGCATGGCGGCGGGTAGCGTCGAGCCCATGAATTGCGTGGAACCGACAGACGTATCAGCGGACTTCGGGCGCTAGGGAGACACGGCCCCGAAGCAGTCGGCGGCGTCCGCGCGGTAAGTGATCTGCCTCACATGCTGTCACAACCGTCGATCGCGCGGTGTCTTGAGGTCGAACCCCGCGGAACGGGCAGCCTGACCAGTCGTTCGAGAAGGAGAGACCGAGACATGACCGACCCCGCCACCGATCCGGCGACCGAGACGTTCATCGCGCACCGCAACCTGCTCTTCACCGTCGCCTACGAGATGCTCGGATCGGCGGCCGACGCCGAGGACGTCCTCCAGGAGACCTGGCTGCGGTGGGTCAAGGCCGACTTGGAGCTCGTCCGTGACCAGCGTGCGTACCTCGTCCGGATCACGACCCGTCAGGCGCTCAACCGGCTGCGCACCATGCAGAGACGCAGAGAGGCGTACGTCGGCCAGTGGCTGCCCGAACCACTGCTCACCGCGCCGGACGTTGCCGAGGACTTCGAGCTCGCCGAGAGCATGTCGATGGCGATGCTGCTCGTCCTGGAGACGCTCTCGCCGACCGAGCGGGCGGTGTTCGTGCTGCGCGAGGTCTTCGACGTCGGCTACGACGAGATCGCCGAGGCCGTCGACAAGACGCCCGCCGCGGTCCGCCAGATCGCGCACCGCGCCCGCAAGCACGTCGACGCGCGCCGCCCCCGCAAGGCGGCCTCCGCGAGCGTGAGCCGGGCGGCCGTGGAGTCGTTCCGGCGCGCGATCGAAAGCGGGAACCCGCAGGACCTCCTCGACGTACTCGCCCCCGAAATCGTCCTGTTGAGCGACGGAGGCGGCGTCAAGCGGGCCGCGCTCAGGCCCATCATCGGCGCCGACAAGGTGGTCCGCTTCTACTTGGGCGGCTCCGCCAAGAACGGAGCCACGATCACCTGCGAGCACACCGTGCTCAACGGCAGCCCCGCACTCGCCGTACACCTGAACGGCGAACTCGACGGTGTCATGGCCCTCCACGTGGAGGACACCCGCATCACGGGCCTCTACTACGTCCGCAACCCCGAGAAGCTGACCCGCCTCGAATCCGAGACCTCGCTCACCCTGCGATGAGCAGGCGGCCGACACACCCCCGACGAAAAGGACCCGACATGGCCGGACAGGCGACGACCAAGCCGCGTGGCATCACCTTCCTGAAGGTCGCGATCGGCCTGCAGACCTTGACCCTCTTCTTTCAGGCGGCCACCGCCGGAATGCTGCTGACCTCCTCCCATGGTGCCGTGCTGCACGACGTCGGATCGCGCGTGATGTACGGCGCGTCCATGCTGTATGTGCTCGCCGCGATCCTCGCGTGGCGGCCGGGCGGCGGTGGGCCCCGCCCCATCCTGTACGCGACCGGCTTCCTCGCCCTCGCCTCGGTACAGGTCGTCCTGGGCATCGCGCACATGCCCTCGCTCCATGTGCCGCTGGGCGTGCTGATGTTCGGCCTCAGCACCTTGGCACTGGGCGGGATGCTGACCACCCACCTGTGGGGCCGCCCCAGCGTCGCGTCGTAGCCGGCGGCGTCGCCCTGGCCGGCGGCGGCCAGGGCAGTCGTCCGGCCCTACGGCACGCGGCTCAGCCGAACGTTCCTCCTGGCCGCCATAGCCGGTACGGCGATCGCGAACAACTACGCCCTCCAGCCCGCGCTCACCACCGTCGCCGCCGACCTGCATGTCCCGCTCTCCGTGATCGGCCTCGTACCGACCGCCGCACTCGCCGGCTGCATGACCGGCTTCGCCCTCCTGCTCCCACTCACCGACCACCTCGGCCCCAACCGCCTCGTCACCGCACAGCTCACCGCCCTGGCCGCCGCCCTCGCCCTCGCCGCGGCGGCACCCGGCGCGGCCGTGCTCCTGGCCGCCTACCTGGTGATCGGCGCCGCAGCGGGCGTCGCGGCCCAGGCCGGCAGCATCGCGGGCCGGCATGCCCCGTCCGGGCGCAGCGGGAGGAGCGTCGCGACCGTGGCCGCCGGCATGTCGGCCGGCATCCTGCTCACCGCATGGTGGGCGGCACAGTCACCGACCTCCTCGGCTGGCGACACATGCTCCTCGTCTTCGCCGCCGTCGCCGTCCTCGGCGCGATCGCCGCCGCCGCGCTACTGCCCGGGCAGCGCCCGCACTCCCGCCTCGGATACCGCGCCACCCTCGCCTCGCTCCCCCCGCTCCTGCCGCCACCACCCGCAGTTGCGCGCCGCGGTGGCCACCGGCGGGCTCTGGTACTTCGCCTTCAACCTCACCTGGGTCGCCCTCGGCCTCGCGCTGGCTCAGCCGCCCCACTCCCTCGCTCCGACCGCCATCGGCCTGTACAGCCTTGCCGGCCTCCTCGGCTTCGCCGTCCTGCCCGTCACCGGGCGGCTCGTCGACCGCTACGGCTCCCACGCCGTGATCACCACCGCCGTGCTGACCGCAGCGGCCGGCACCGCCCTCCTGGCCACGGGCCTGAACACCCCGCCCGTCGTGGCGGCTGGGCTCGCGCTCTTCGACGCCGGCTGCTTCGCCGCCCAGGCCGCGAACCAGACCCGCATCATCGCCCTCGACCCCCAACGCTCCGGCAGCCTCAGCAGCGTCTATCTCGTCCTCTACTTCACGATCGGCGCCGCCGGCACCGGCCTCGCCGCCCCGTGCTCGACACCCTCGGCTGGCGGGGCACGACCGTCACCGCCTTCGTCGCGCTGCTCGCCGCCGCCGTCCTCGGCCTGAAGGGGCGGGGGACGGAGGTCCACCAGCGCGTGAGGTGCGAGCGGCGATGTCAGTGACGCCCCGTAGCGTGGTAGCCATCGATCAGCACCACGGGGAGACCGACGCATGGGTACGCGTGTCGAAAAGAACGGCTACACCGCTGAACTGACGGACGATCTGGAGATCGTCTACCGCAATCCGCAGGGGCGGAGACTGAAGAACTTCCCCGGCCCCATCGCCGGTGCACCAGGGCTGGATGCGCAGTTCGAGGCACGGAGGCATCTGAGGAAGCAGCGTGAGGCCTGCCGCCTGCAGGCTCGTGAGTGGGCGCTGGTAGGGGCGAGCGTGCCGCGTGCACTGGCCGACGCCGATCCGCTGTGGCAGGAGGCGCTGGAGACGGAGCATGTCGAGCTCGGCGACGAGCTGGGCGACGGCGGTCTCTGGGCCCGTACGTATGTCGGGTTCGACGGTCTCACACTGACGCAGCTGCTTCCCGAGCAACTCATCCCGTACCGCGACCGCTTGATGCGCGAGGAGCACTGGGAGCCGGACGGCTGCTTCTCCACCGGCATACCGGACCTCTCCGACGGGGGGCTCCCCTTCCCCGAGCGGATCATCGCCGCGCACCCCGGCCTCGAGGAGCTGGTGACCCGGAAGCTCCTCGGCCTCCAGGGACTCACGCACCGGTGGAGTCTCGTCTACAAGCCCGATGTCGACAGTGAACTCCGGGGGCTTGAGGAGTCGGCGCCCGCACTGTTCATCACTCTGCTCGACGAGATGGCCGACCTGGCCCTGCGGTTGCGCGAGCGGGCGACGGCCGCCGCCTGGTTCGGGCGCGCCCGCACCGCCGAGCGCGTGCAGGCGCGCAAGGTCGACACGGAGTGGCTGCTGGGCCGCTACCTCGCGTACGCCGACGGAGAGGCCCTCTCCGCCACGGTCCTGCGTGCCTGGGCCCGCGAGCTGGCCGTCAAGGGAGTGGCGACCGAGGCGGACCTCGCCCGCTTCCGCCTGGTGGCGATCCGTCGCGTCCAGGCGTCGTCCGAGGTGTACCCGCAGCTGGCCGTCGACGTCCGCAAGATCGCCAAGGCCGCCGGCCTCGACCCCGAGAGGGAACTGGCCACGCTGCTCGGCGAGATCATCGCGGCGGACGGTATCTCGCTGCACGACGACAAGTTCTGGACCGACTGCCTCAAGGGCGCGGCCATGGACCTCCTGGGCGACCATGCCCCCACAGCGGTCGACCGGGTCCTGAAGCTGCGTCCGCGCCACTTCGGAGAGGACCCCACCCTGTGGCGGGCGCTGCTGGAGCGCACCGGCGCGCTGGCACGGCTCACCGGTGAGACCGAGGATCTGCCCGCGGGTGCGGCCGCGGTCTGGTTCTCCGAGTGTGTCCGAAGGAACAGCCACCACCACGGCCCCTCGCCCGTCATGTACGAGATCGCCGAGTTGATCGCGCCGCGGCTGGCGGCCGACGGTGTTCCCGTGACGTTCCGTTACCGGCAGTTCGGTGACCGAGGCGACGCGAAGACGCCTCTCGACCTGATCGACCTCCTGCTGGAGCACGGCGCGCCTGTCGCGGACCCGCCGGAACTCCTCGGCCCGTCGCAGCTGTACACCCTCCTGCTCGGCCGCCGGCCGAAGCTGGAGCATCTGCGGGCGGACGAGCGCTTCGCTCGCGAGCTGCGGGCACGGGTGCGCGCCGATCTGGAGATGACCACCGAGAACCTGGCATCCAACAGCTGGTACCAGCCGCACGAAACGAAGGGCTGGCAGCAGATCCCCGATCTGTTCGACAACCCGATCGGGTACGAGGAGATCCGCGCCTGGTGCGACCGCGAGCGGGCGAAACTGCGCGCGGGAGTCGACTTCGAGGAGTTGGTCCTGCTGCTCGGCCGCTTCGTCCACGTGGGCGTGGCGGTGGACCTGCTCCTCAAGAACGCGGACGCTGCCGCGGAGTTCGCGGCAGTGGACGTCATGACGCTGCTGATGGCCGAGATGCCCGACACCGTCTCGCGGGCGCAGGTGGAGGAGGCGCTGGGCAAACTCCAGCCCTACGGCGTCGAGCGGGAGGGCGTCCGGGGCCCCAATCGCGGACCGATCCTGGAAGCGCTGCCGCAGCTGGGCGAACCGATGAACAGCCTGGCCGCGCGCTCCGTGGTGATGGCCGTCAACTGCCGTGCCGGCCTTGAGCGGCTCGTCCGCCGCCTCACCCCCGACGCGGAGGACACGAAGCCGACTCCCGAGGCGGGGAGGGAAGCGCCCTACATCCAGATGGCCCGTCAGATGATGCGGTTTGCGGAGCGGGACACCGCCGTCTGGGACGGTGACCTCGCCCAGCCCAGCACCAGGTTCGACATTTCAGTCCGCCACGACCTGTTCCACCGGGCGCACGCCAACGCCGCGCCACTCGCCCTGTGCGCCGTCTCCTCCAGGCCGGGCGGCCGGGCGGGCCAGTCGCTGATGACGTACACGACCCATCCCGTCGCCGCCGGTGAACCGGGGCGCTGGCGGGTCGTTTACTGCGAGGCGCCCGAGGACCGCACCGGCGCCTACGCCCCAACCCAGGGGCAGGTCTTCCGGACGGCCACGTCCGTCGCCGTCGTCGTGGTCAGCGGAGGGACCAAGCCCCACCGGGTGTTGTGGGAGTACGCCCCCGACGGTTCCTTCGCCGAGGACGGCCCACTGGCACCCGCAGGAGTGGAGCTCACCCGTGCCCATGTGCTCGAGCCGGTGCGCCCGGCCGAGTGGTTCGCGCGCTTCGTCGCGCTGTACCGCGAGCACGGCCCGGCACCGGCCCGTCCGGAGCTCGCCGCAGCCCTCGCCGAGCGGCTGGGCATCTCGCCGGTGGAGGCCGCCGTGCTGCTGATGGCACACGTCCCCTGCGCGCCGCACCAGTTGGAAGAGGAGGACGACTACCTCTCCCATCACCCCTTTGCCGACCTGGAGGCCTGGAAGATCCGACGCAGCGAGGCGGACCAAGCTGCCGCCGCCCTGACGTCCGCGCTCGGCTCCCGGTTCTTCACGACGTTCTACGACAGACTCCTCCCCGACGATCCCGAGCTGCTGTGGACCACCGGCCCCGACGTGGACCGCCGAGTGGTGGCTGCGGGAGCTGGGCAGCCCCCTGCCGGTCCCCACCGCACTGCTGCCTCTCGCGACCAAGGAGATCCTCCCGCCCAAGGGCGAGGCCGCCCTCGCCTCGTCGGAGCGCCGGGGCGAGCGCTGGTGGCCCCACCTGCGGCTTCCCTCTCTCCTGGGGCGCCTCGCGACCGGGGCGCACTGCCTCGACCACCACCGTGCGGGCCTGGCAGGGGAACCCCAGCCGCTCGCCCTGCCGAGGATCGCCGCCTGGACCGCCTACCGCACCCCTGCCGGCGATCCGCTGCGCTCCGCGGTCGGCGCGGCGATCTCCAGGCTTCGCGAGGACCTGGCCTCGGCTCCCGGCCCGCTCACCCTCTTCTCACTGCAGAGCAACTACCTGATGGGGGAGCCTCCTTCCACCGAGGCGATCACCGCTCATCCGGCGGTGACGGAGGTGGCCGACACGACCAACGACATGCGTCATCTACGCGTGGACCCCGCCGCGCTCAAGGGGCCGGACGATCCGCTGCTGGACACCCTGGACGCCTACCTCGACTCCGTACTGCCCTCCCAGTGGCTGCCCAGCACCTCCGGGCTGCCCGCCCTCGCCGACCTGAGGCTGCTGCTGAGCGACGACTTCGGCGCGCTCGGGGAACACCTCGCCACCGACGGCGAGCGCCCCCCGGGCTGGGAGCAGGACCCCACGCGCTCCGCACCGCATCTCGTCGAGGAGTGCGCCAAGGCCTTCGGACTGAGCGAGGACGCCGCCGCGCTCTACCTGATGCTGCTCGCCCTGCCGGACCCGACGGACCGCAACGTCAAGGCGTGGACCGGGTGGAAGCCCGCCCGTTTCAAGGAGGCCGAGGCCGAACTGGGCGCGTCGGGTCGAGTGCTGCGAGCCGTCAGGCCGCGAGCGGGCCGCGCCCTCTTCCTGCCTGGTGCCTGGCAGGAACGGAAACCGCCGCGCCTCCCGATCGAGGTGGCGAAGCTCGGTCTGCTGCCGCTGGCCAAGGAACACCGGTCGACGTCACACATGGCCGCGGTGCCCTCCGCCCCACTGCCCACGCTGTTCACACGGGCATGGGAGATGCGCCGCCTCCACGGATGACCGCTACCCGTTAGCGTCGCGACGAAGCTCGGTCGGAGCGTGTCCCACCGATACGGGACAGTCCGGAGGCCGCGGTATGCGAGAAGCGGGGGGCGCCGCGGCGCGGGGCGGCCCGGACCGGGTCGCTCTCGCCGCACGCCGTGGGCCTCGTCGCCCTGCTGCTCACCGTGGCGATCTGGGCCGCGTTCGCCCTCAGCGCCCGTGCGCTGAGCGCCTCCACACTGCTGCCCGCCGACGCGGCCCTGCTGCGCTTCGGCGTGCCCCTCGTGGTCCTCGCGCCCGCCCTGTGGCGGCGCAGGCGCCGGCTGGCCGCGGTGCGGCCCGGCCCCGCACTCAAGATCATCTGCGGTGCGGGGGTCCCGTTCTTCCTCGCCGCCATGTACGGCGGTTCGCTGACCTCGGCCGCCTTCGTCGGGGCGATCGTCCCCGGCATGGTCCCGCTGTTCGTCTCCGCCCTCATGGTCGCGGGCGGGAAGAGCGTCCCGCGCGGTACGCAGACGGCCGGTCTCGCGATGATCGTGGCCGGCGTCGTGGCGCTGGTGTGGCGGCACACGACCGCGCTGGACGCGGACGCCCTGCTCGGCGTCGGAACACTGCTCGTCGCCAGCGGGCTGTGGGCCCTGTACACCGTGGGGCTGCGCGAAGTGGACCTCGACCCCATCGGGTCCATCGGACTGCTCTGCCTGCCCTCCTTCGCCGTCATCGCGCTCCTGACCCTGACCGGGGTCCTGCCCACCTCGATCGCCCACGCGGCCGGCGGCGACATCGCGCTGTTCCTCGTCGTCCAGGGTCTGGGCGTCGGCCTGTGCGCCGGACTGCTGTACGCGTTCGCCATCCGCCGACTCGGACCGGAGCGCAGCTCGGTCGTCGGCAGCCTCAGCCCGGTGGCCGTCGTGCTGCTGGCCGTCCCTCTCCTCGACGAGTCGCCGACCCTCTCCGTCATGGTCGGCGTGCCCCTCATCACCCTCGGCGTCGCGCTCGCCAACCGGCGCCCCCGATCCAAGGTCTCCGCCCATGCTTGAGCTTCTGTCCGCCCCGCCCGTGGACCCGCTGTGGGACCTCGCCGCCGAGTTCGCCGCCGATCCGCGCCCCGAGCGCCTGAACCTCGTACTCGGCGTCTACCGCGACCACACCGGCGTCACCCCCGTCATGGCGGCGGTCAGGGAGGCCGAGATACGCCTGGCGGAACGCTCCGCCTCCAAGGAGTACCGCGGTCTCTCCGGCAACACCGCCTTCAACCGCGCCATGCTCTCCATGGTCCTGGGCACCGAGGCCCTGACCGCACGGGCGACGGCCGTCCAGACCGTCGCGGGCACCGGAGCCCTGCGCCTGCTCGCCGATCTCGTCAGCCGGACGCGCCCCGGCACCACGGTGTGGATCAGCGACCCCGCGTACGTCAACCACCGCCCCATCCTGGAAGGCGCCGGTCTCCGGGTCCGGACGTACGGCCGGCTCGACTCCGCGGGTCTGCCGGACACCGCGGCCGTGCTCGACGACCTGAGCGCCGCCCGCCGGGACGACGTCGTGCTGCTGCAGGGCTGCTGCCACAACCCCACCGGAGTCGACCCCTCCTTCGGTACGTGGGAGGAGCTGGCCGCACTCGCCGCGACCAACGGCTGGATCCCCTTCGTCGACCTCGCGTACCACGGGCTCGGCGACGGCCTCGCCGCCGACCTGCGGGCCACCCGGATGCTGGCCGAGCGGCTGCCCGAGGTGCTGATCGCCGTCAGCTGCTCCAAGAACTTCGGCCTGTACAGCGACCGCACCGGGTGCGCCATGGTCGTGGGCTCGTCGGGCAAGGCGCTGAGGCACGTCGAGACGGCACTCCAGAACGCCGCGCGCACCCTGTACTCGATGCCGCCCGAGCACGGCGCCGCCGTCGTCGCCACCGTCCTGGAGGACGAGCGGCTGCGGGCCGCGTGGCTCGCCGAACTCGACGGAATGCGTCACCGCATCACGGCCAACCGCGCCGACCTCGTCGCCCATCTCCGCGCGCTCGGCCAGGACGAGCAGGCCACGCACCTCGCGCGGCAGAAGGGCATGTTCTCGATGCTGCCGCTCACGCCCGACCGGATGGCCCTGCTGCGCGAGCGGTTCGGCATCTACGGCACGACCACGGGCCGCATCAACATCGCGGGCGTCTCCGCGCACCGGATCCCGTACCTGGCGCAGGGCATCGCCGCCGTACTGGAGACGCCCCGCGCCATGTCGTCCGTCTGACCGTCACGCCTCCGGGGGAGCCGGGCGGCACAGCAGGGCGGCCGGGGAGGTCCGGGCGCCGAACCGGGTGGTGAAGGCGATGCCCGCCGCGTACTCGGTGGGCAGGCACTGGCCCTTGTAGTGGCCGCTCGCGAACTCCCCGCCGGGCGTGCCCGGCGGGCGGTTGTCACCCCGGTCGAACCACACCGTCCGGCCGCCGCTCGCCGGGAGCGCCGTCCGGGCCGGGGCGCACAGGGCGGCCGAGACCCGCTCGCCGCGCACGCTGTGACCGATGAGGAACTGTCCGGCCGGGCACTGGAACTTGGTGTATCCGCCGGCCCAGTCGCCGCCCGCCGGCACGTGCGACTCGTCGCGGACGACCGTGTGACCGCCGGTGCCGGCCCGCAGCGCCGAGCTCGCGCACAGCCCGCGGCCCCCGGTGTGGCTGAGCCCGGCCAGCCGGGAGCCGTCGGGGCAGACGGCCTTCCGGGCGCCACTGTCCCAGTCCCCGCCCGCCCGCACGCGCAGCGAGGCGTTGTGGTCGCGATGGTCGGTCGTCAGCTGGTACCAGGCGGGCGTGACGGGTACGGCTCCGGTACGGCCGGGCGCGTCGGTCAGCCCGGTCCACAGCGGGGTGCGCCAGTCGCCCGCGTCCAGGACCCCGGTCCTGCGGCCCTCGGAGTCGTACCGCAGCAGCGCCCAGCTGTCCCCGCCGCTGCCGCCGCTCCAGCCGACGAGCGGCCAGTACGCGTAGTCCACGTCGGCGTCGGTGAGCAGCTCGGTCAGGTTGCGGAACCAGTCACGCGGGCGGCCGTTCGTCTCGTCGGCGCCGATGCCGAACTCGCTGATCCAGACCGGGGCGGTGAAGTGCTTGCCGGTCTCGGCGGAGACATAGAGCGCCTGGTCGTGGACGACCTGACGGAGCTGCTCACGGCTGAGGTCCTGGTAGCGGAGGTCGCTGGTCTCGCCGATGCCCGTGGCGCCACTGTGGTTCGGGCCGGTGTAGCCGTAGAAGTGGGCCGAATAGACGAGCTTGCCCGACACCACCAGGGTGTGCGACAGGGTACGGACCGGGGTGAGGGTGGGGCGGCCGTGCGGGAAGCCGTCCACCGGAATGCCCTGCCAGTTGATGCCCTCGACGACGATGAGCAGGTCCGGGTTGGCCTCGGCCAGGATGCGGTCGCCGGCCTCCTGCGCGGCGGCATGCCAGTCGTGGTTGTCGCCCAGACCCCAGTTGGGGTCGTCCCAGACGTCGCGGCGGACCTCGTTGTACAGGTCGGCGCCGACCACGCGCGGGTTGGCGCGGTAGCGCTTCGCCATGAAGACCCAGTCGTCGGCCCACCGGGCGGTGGACTGCCCGCTGCTGTTCCAGCGTTCGTTTCCGTCCACCGCGCAGCACCAACGGGTCGTCACGGTGTGGTTGTTGAGGATGACGGCGAAGCCGTCGGCGGTGAGGGCGGCGACGACCGCGTCGAAGACCTGGAGCGGGGTCCTGCCGCGCAGGGCCGGATTGGCCGCGACGGCGCCGTCCGGCACGGGAGCCGTCGCGCGCAGCATCTCGTTGGAGAAGGGAAGCCGGATGCTGTTCAGGCCCAGGGCGTGGAAGTCGGCGAGGAGCGTGGGCAGCGGGGTGCGGTCCAGGCCGAGGGGTATGCCGTGGGAGGGCTGCCCGGCATGGTGGCCGGCCGGGTCGGCGATGTCGCCCGAGCCGTTCCAGGACCCTTGGGCGCCGTCCCAGTTGCCGGACCGCAGCCGGAAACGGTTGCCGTGGGCATCGACCACATGGCGCCCGCGGGTGGACAGCGGCGGGGCCCAGTCGACGGCGGCGTCCGCCGTGTCCGCCGCGGCCGCCTGCGCCGGCCGCGGAGGACCGGCCTGCGCCGCGGCACCCGGCACGGCCGACACCAGCAGCGCGCCCACCAGGAGGGCGCCTCGGACCACACGTAACACGCTCTGCATCTCGTACCTGCCATGACGGTCGGGGAGTGGGCGCGCGCCAAGTTACCGGCGGGTCGCGAGGAGGGGAACCCACACTGTACGGAGCGGTGCCACAGCGCCCCGTTCCGACGGCTCGGATAGGGTGATGGGAAGGAAGGCACCCCCCGGGGTTAGGTCGAAGCGTTGGACACTTTTCAGTCGCCGAGCGAGACGCCGGAACGGCCACCGGCGGCCATCGGATACGCGGGTGTACTGCGCGAACTGCTCCCGATCGCCCTGTGGAGGGAGGACGCGGACGGGTGCGTCGTCGAGTGGTCGCTGGCCGCCCAGGACCTGCTCGGCCACCGTCCCGAGGACGTCCTCGGCCGCCCCGCGTCACCCATTCTGGTCCCGGACGCCAACCGGGAGCTCGCCGATCAGCTGACCCTCCGTGTCCAGGCCGGCGAGACCGTCGTCGGCACCCTGCCCGTACGCCACCGCGACGGTCACCAGATCACCATGGAGATGTGGATCGTCCCCGAGGTCGACCCCCAGGGGCGGCCCGGCGCGATGCTCATCGCCGTCGAGACCTCCGAGGTCCTGCGGATGCGGGACTCGCTCGCCGCCCTCCAGAGCCTCTTCACCCAGTCGCCCATCGGCCTCGCCACCCTCGGCCCCGACCTGCGGTTCCTCCGGGTCAACGACGCCCTCGCGCGGATGAACGGGGCCTCCGCGGAGGAGCATCTGGGCAAGCGGCTGACCGAGGTGGTGCCCGGCGTCAACGCCGTCGCCCTGGAAGCCACCATGCGGCAGGTCCTCGAACGCGGCGAGGCCGTCGTCGACGTCCGCCGCACCGGCCGGACCTCCGCCGACCCCGACCACGACCGGACCTGGTCCTGCTCCTACGCCCCGCTCCTCGACGGCTCGGGCCGACGCCTCGGCCTGATCGCCTCCCTCATCGACATCACCGAGGGTCAGCGGGCGCTCGTCGAGGCCGAACGTGCCCGGCGCCGCTTCGCCCTCCTCGCGGAGGCGGGCACCCGGATCGGCACCACCCTCGACCTGCGCCAGACCGCCGAGGAGATCGTCCAGGTCCTGGTGCCGCAGCTCGCCGACTCGGCCGATGTGCAGTTGCTCGAGAGCGTCATCGAACCGGACGAGGCCGGCGCCTCCAGCCAAGGGCTGCTGCGGCGCCTCGCGGCCGTCTTCCCCGACCCGACCGCGCCCACCGCCCTGCTCACCCCGGGACAGACCTTCCAGATCCCGCTCGGCACCGTGTACGAGCAGGTCATCACCGACGCCCGGCCGATGAACCTCTACCACTCCGACCTCCCGGCGCTCTTCCCCGACCCCCGCACCGACCCCCTCAAGGCATACTTCCGGGCCAACATCGGCTCCGCGCGCATCGTCCCGCTCGTCGCCCGCGGCAAAGTGCTCGGCGTCGTCAGCATGACCCGCCTCAACGAGCGCGAACCCTTCGACGAGCAGGACTGCGTCCTCGTCGACGAACTCGTCGCCCGCGCGGCCCTGAACATCGACAACGCCCGGATGTACACCACCCAGCGCGAGGCCGCCCTCACGCTGCAGCGCAGCCTCACCAACAGCGCCCTGCCCAAGGTCGACGGCCTGGAGCTCACCGGCCGCTACCTCCCCGCCAGCGACCACGACGTGGGCGGCGACTGGTACGACGTCATCGCCCTGCCCGAGGGCCGCACGGCTCTCGTCATCGGCGACGTCATGGGCCACGGCATCCACGCCGCGGCCGTCATGGGCCAGCTCCGCACCGCCGTACGCACCCTCGCCCGGCACGGGGTACCGCCCGCCCAACTGCTGCGCTCACTCGACGCGGCCGTCGCCGACCTGGGCGAGGACGAGATGGCGACCTGTGTCTACGCCGTCCACGACCCGGCCACCGGAGGAGTCGTCATCGCCCGGGCCGGCCACCCCCCACCGGCCGTGGCCACGGCGGACGGGGCGATCACCTTTCTGGAGGGCCCTCCCGGCACCCCGCTCGGCACCGGCGCCCAGGACTTCCGGACCGAGGAGCTGCGGCTCCCGCCGGGCAGCCTCCTGGTGCTGTACACCGACGGGCTCATCGAGGCCAGGGACCGGGACCTCGACCAGGGCATGGACCAGCTCGCCCAGGCGCTGCTGCACATCGAGCAGCCCCTCAGCCAGCTCTGCGACGACATCCTCGCGCAACTGCTGCCCTGCGCACCGCCGGACGACGTGGCCGTACTCCTGGCCCGTACGCCCCTGCGGTGACGGCGCGACTCCGGCTCACCAGGCCAGGTCCTCCAGCGCGTCGAGGTCCGGCTCCGGGAGTCCCGGCAGCTCCGAGTCGCGCGTGGTCAGGGGCAGTTCGGCCCAGATGACCTTGCCGCGCTTGGTGTAGCGGGTGCCCCACCGCTCGGCGAACTGGGCGACGAGGAACAGACCACGGCCGCCCTCGTCGGTGGTGGCCGCGTAGCGCAGATGCGGGGCGGTGCTGCTGCCGTCGGAGATCTCGCAGATCAGCCGGCGGTCGCGGAGCAGCCGGACCCGGATGGGCTCGGCCCCGTACCGGATGGCGTTGGTGATGAGCTCGCTGAGGATCAGTTCGGCGGTGAACGAGAGGGAGTCCAGCTCCCAGGCGTCCAGCTGCGCGGCGCCCGCGTTGCGGACCCGGGAGACCTCGGCCGGGTCGGCGGGCACGTCCCACTCCGCGATCCGGTCGGCCTCCAGGCGCTGGGTGTCGGCGACCAGCAGCACGATGTCGTCGTCCGGAGCGGGTACGAGCAGCGAGGTCAGGACATCGGCGCACGCCTGCTCCGGGCTGCGCCCCGTCGTGGCCAGCGCGTCGCACATCAGCCCGAGCCCCGTGTCGAAGTCCCGGTCACGATCCTCCAGAAGACCGTCCGTGAACAGCACCAGCCGGCTCCCTTCGGGCAGGTGCAGCTCGGTCGCCTCGAACGGCATCCCGCCCACCCCGAGCGGCAGCCCGGCCGGCACCTCGGGGAACTCCACCCGGCCGTCGCGGTGCACCAGCGCCGGCCCGGGATGCCCGGCCCTCGCCATGGTGCAGTGCCCGCTCGCGGGGTCGTAGACGACGTACAGACAGGTGGCACCCGTCATCCGCTCGTTGCCCCCGTCCTCCTTGTCCTCGCCGTCGCCCGCACCGGCCTCGCCCCTGAACTGCCCGCCGGTCTCGGGCCGGTCGATCCGGTCGATCAACTCGTCGAGATGGCCCAGGAGCTCGTCGGGCGGCAGGTCCAGAGTGGAGAAGTTGTGCACCGCCGTACGCAGCCGGCCCATCGACGCCGCGGCATGGAGACCGTGCCCGACGACATCGCCGACGACCAGCGCCACCCGGGCACCCGGCAGCGGGATCACGTCGAACCAGTCGCCGCCGACGCCGGCCTTCGCCGGCAGATAGCGGTAGGCCACGTCCACCGCCGACAGCTCGGGCAGGACGCGGGGGAGCAGACTGCGCTGGAGCGTCACCGCCATCGCGTGCTCACGGGTGAACCGGCGGGCGTTGTCGATCGAGACCGCGGCCCGCGCGGTCAGCTCCTCAGCGAACGTCAGGTCCTCCTCCCCGAAGGCGTCGGCGGTCTCGGCCCGCCAGAAGTTGGCCATACCCAGGACGACACCCCGGGCCAGCAGCGGCACGGCGACGAGCGAGTGCAGCCCGTACGCCAGGGCGTCCGTCGCCCCCTCGGGGTCCTGGGCCTGCCAGCCGTCGGCCGTCATCAGGTCCGCCACCAGCACCGCGTGACCGGCGTCGAGCGCCCGCGCCATCGGCGTGGTCGGCACGACGAACCTGATCACGTCGCCCACCGGCTGGAAAGGATGGTCCGTGTGGGTGCTGTTCAATGCCGTACGACGCATCTCGGTGAACGCCCCCGACGGCTCCTCGCCGCGCAGCACCGGCTCCAGCAGTTCCACGGTGACGAAGTCCGCGAAGCGCGGGACGGCGACCTCCGTCAGCTCCTCCGCCGTCCGTACGACGTCCAGCGTGGTCCCGATCCGGACCCCGGCCTCGTACAGCAGCTGCAGCCGGCCCCGGGCCACCTCGGCCCTGCCCGAGACCGTGGAGAGCTCGGTCGAGTCCCGCAGGGTCATCACGGTCCCGGTCGGCCGGCCCCGGTACGGCTCCGTGGGGCGTACGTTGACGGCGAGCAGCCGGTCGCCCGCCAGATGCACCTCGTCGGTCACGACCCGGCCGGAGGAGAGCAACGCGGCGGTACGGGGGTCCAGGCCCAGCTCGGTGACGTGCCGTTGCTCGGCGTCGGGCGCCAGGTCGAGCAGGCGGCGCGCCTCGTCGTTGGCGAGCAGCAGCCGGCGGTCCGCGTCGATGATCATCACGCCCTCGCGCACCGCGTGCAGGACCGCCTCGTGGTGCTCGTTGATCCGGGTCATCTCCAGCGGGCCCAGGCCGTGGGTCTGCCGGCGCAGCCGCCGGCTCACCAGCGCGGCGCCGCCCACCGCCAGCAGCAGCGCTCCCGCGGCCGTGCCGAACAACAGCGGCAGCTGGTCCTCGACCACGTTGCCGACGTTCTGGATCTCGACGCCCGCGCCCACCAGGCCGACGATGTCGCCGTCCTCGGTCCGTACCGGGACGATGGCCCGGACGGCGTCCGTCGGCTCCCCGGTGAAGATCTCCGTGAACGACTCACCGGCCCTGGCCCTGGCGATGTCGCCGGTGGCGCGCTGCCCGATCAGCTCGGGCCGGGAGTCCGTGTAGCGGATCCCGTCCGCCGTCATCACGGCGAGGAAGTCGAGCCCCGCGGCCATGCGGGCGGTCTCGGCCCGCCCCTGGAGCAGGGCCGTCGGGTCGGGCGCCTTCAGGGAGTCGACGAGCCCCGGCGCGTGCGCGAAGGCCTCCGCCGCTGCCAGCGAACGGTTGCGCGCGTCGCGCTCCGTGTCGTACCGGGCCTGGAAGAGCAGGGCCAGCGTCCCCGCGGTCACCAGCAGCACGACGATGATCGCCTGCAGGGCGAACACCTGCCCGGCGACGCTGCGCAGCCCCAGCCCCTTGGGTCGGCGGCCAAGACGTCCGCTCATGGGGTGCTTCTCGGAGGTTCGGCTGTCGTCACTGATTCGGCTGTCACCCGTCCACTTCCTCGGTTTCCCTTCCATGCTGCTCCTGCCGGGGCGGGATATCGAGGCGAGGCGGGCCGCGGTGGGGCAGTCGGGTTCGATCCCCGCGCGGGAACGTCCATGTCGTTTTCTCGCCAGCCGACCGCTCGGGGATCCCCGATCCTTGAGTCATGCACACCGACACCGAGCGCTGCGTACGGGCCGTCCGATCGAAGGACGCCCGCTTCGACGGCGTGTTCTTCACCGCCGTCCTGACCACGCGGATCTACTGCCGCCCCAGCTGCCCGGTCGTGCCGCCCAAGGCCGAGAACATGGTCTTCCACCCAAGCGCCGCCTCCTGCCAGCGCGCCGGCTTCCGGGCCTGCAAGCGCTGCCGCCCCGACACCAGCCCCGGTTCGCCCGAATGGAACGTACGGGCCGACGCCGTCGCCCGGGCCATGCGGCTCATCCAGGACGGTGTCGTGGACCGCGAGGGCGTGCCGGGGCTCGCGGCCCGCCTCGGCTGGTCCACCCGCCAGATCGAGCGGCAGCTCCTCGCCGAGCTCGGCGCGGGACCGCTCGCCCTGGCCCGCGCCCAGCGCGCCCAGACCGCCCGGCTGCTCATCGAGACGACCCCGATGCCCATGGCCGAGATCGCCTTCGCCGCGGGCTTCTCCTCGATCCGCACCTTCAACGACACCGTCCGCGAGGTCTTCGCGCTCGCGCCCGGAGAGCTGCGTGCCCGGGCCGCACGGTCGCGGGGCGCCGCGGACGCCCCGCGCACCCCGGGCGTGATCGCGCTGCGGCTGCCGTACCGCGCGCCCCTCGATCCTTCCAACCTCTTCGGGCATCTCGCCGCGACCGCCGTCCCCGGCGTGGAGGAGTGGCGGGACGGCGCGTACCGGCGGACCCTGACGCTGCCGCACGGCCACGGCATCGTCGCCCTCGCGCCCCGGTCCGACCACATCGCCTGCCGGCTCTTCCTCACCGACCCACGTGATCTCACCCTCGCCATCAGCCGCTGCCGCTGGCTGCTCGACCTCGACGCCGATCCGGTCGCCGTCGACGAGCAGCTGGGTACGGACCCGCTGCTGGCCCCGCTGGTCGAGCAGGCGCCGGGCCGGCGCGTGCCGCGGACCGTGGACGCCGCCGAGTTCGCCGTGCGGGCCGTGCTCGGCCAGCAGGTCTCCACGGCCGCCGCCCGCACCCACGCGGCCCGGCTCGTCTCCGCGCACGGCGTTCCCGTCGAGGACCCCGAGGGCGGCCTCACCCACCTCTTCCCGACCCCCGAGGCGCTCGCCGGCCTCGACCCCGAGTCCCTCGCGCTGCCCCGCAGCCGCCGCACCACCCTCCTCACCCTCGTCGAGGCCCTCGCCGACGGCTCCCTGGCCCTCGGCCCGGCCACCGACTGGGACGAGGCCCGCGCCCGGCTCCTCGCGCTGCCCGGCGCCGGCCCCTGGACCACCGAGGTCATCGCGATGCGGGCGCTCGGCGACCCCGACGCCTTCCTCCCCGGCGACCTCGGCGTCCGCCGCGCCGCCGAGGGCCTCGGCCTGCCCGCCACCCCGGCCGCGCTGACCGCCCGCGCCGCGCGGTGGCGGCCCTGGCGGGCCTACGCGGTCCAGTACCTCTGGGCCACCGACAGCCATCCGATCAACCACCTCCCCGCCTGAGGAGCCGCGCGCCATGCCCACCGTCCAGCACACCGTCATCGACAGCCCCTACGACGCGCTGACGCTGGTCGCCGTCGACGGCGTCCTCAGCCGTATCCACATGACCGACCAGCGCCACCGCCCCGCCGAGGAGACCTTCGGTCAGCCCGACCGGCGCCCCTTCGACGAGGCGATCCGCCAGCTCGACGCGTACTTCGCCGGTGAACTGACCGAGTTCGACCTGCCGTTGAAGCTGATCGGCACACCGTTCCAGCTGCGGGTGTGGGAGCAGCTGACCCTGATCCCGTACGGCGAGACGCGGACCTACGGCGAACTGGCGGAGGCCCTCGGCAGCCCCGGCGCCTCGCGCGCGGTCGGCCTCGCCAACGGCAAGAACCCGGTGAGCATCGTCGTGCCCTGCCACCGGGTGATCGGGGCGAGCGGCTCCCTGACCGGGTACGGCGGCGGGATCGGCCGCAAGCGGCGGCTGCTGGCCTTCGAGTCGGGCACCGCCGAGCCGGGCGCGCTGTTCTGAACCCCGACCGAGTGCGCTGCCGGAGCCTCGTTAGGGTTCGGCCCCATGACCGACCGCGTTCTGGACCTCCTGCGCAGCCGCCCCGATCTGGCCGATCTCGCCGCGTTTCCGTTCAACTTCGATGTGGGACGGGCGTATCACGTCGAGCCGGTACACCTGGCGTCCGGAGCGTCGCTGGAGCCGATCGCCGGTGACGACACGGGCGGCACGTACTTCCTGAGCGGGGGGACGGCCGTGCTCTACGCGTCCTCCGAAGGGAGCGCCGTGCTGCTCGCCGACAGCGTCGGCGAGGCGCTCGAGATGCGAATCCGGCTGCCCTGGTGGTGCGAGAACATCTCCGGCGAGCTCGGCGAGGAGGAGCTCCGCGCCGAGCTGCGGGCGGCGGACGAGGAGGCGCGGGAGGAGTTCGCTCCCGAACTGGACGCCCAGCGAGCCGCGTTGATCGGCGGGCTCGGCCTGCCGGAGCGGCCGCTGGCCGAACTCGTCGCCCTCTCCGAGTCGGCCGCCCGGCGCACCGAGCCGGATCACCTCCTGCTCAACTCCGAGGAGCTGTGCGCGTACCGGCTGCACGAGTCGTACCGACAGCCCCTGCGCGACGTCGTCCTCGGCCCGGGACGGGAGGCGCTGGAGCGGCTGCGCTCCGGCGACCCCGGCGCACGGCAGGAGGCGGCCGCGGACCCGGTGCTGCGCGCGGGGGTGGTGCGGGCGGCGTGGTACGACCGGCGGGACGGCGACCTGCCGCTGCTGCGGTTCCTGCTGGAGCACGAGAACACCGAGCGGACCGAATGGTTCCGGGAACGCCGGCTGGCCGCGCTCCTGGTGGCGGCGCACGGCCGCGCCGAGGACGTCCCGCTCCTGCGGGAGGCCACCCACGGGGAGGTCACCGACAGCGCCGGAGCCGTGGAGCGGGCCCGCGCAGAGGCCGAGGACGGCGAGTTCACCTGGATCGAACTGGCCCACCGTCAGGGGCGCATCGAGCACGCCCGGGTCGCCCTCATCCGGATGCTGGACGACACGGGCCCGGACGCGGACCGGCTCCGGGCGCTCAGCCGCGCGCTGGAACGCCTCGGCGACCACGCACAGGCGGCCCGCGCCCAGTCCGACCTCCTCTCGCTCCAGGACACGGCCCGGGGACGGGCCACGGAGGCGTACGTCCTCGCCCGCCTGGAGCGCCTCAAGGGCGACCTCGCGGCGGCGGGGCGGGCGCTGGAGCGGGCCCGGGCGGCGGTCGGCTCCGACGCCACCGAATGGCACCGCCGGGGCGTCGGCCGACTGATCACGGAACAGCACCTGGAGCTGACGCTCGCCGCCGTCGAGGCGGGTGACGCCGACCTCGCGAAGGCGACCATGGCGCACTCCAGAGTGCTGCTGGACAGGATCGCCAAGCCGTCGGCCAAGGCGCTCGGCCCGCTGTCCGCACGGGCGAAGTGGGCGGTGGCCGGACTGCGCGGCTGACGCGGGGGCGCCTTCAGGCCCCGAGGCGCGTCAGCAGTGCCGGCAGCGAGGTTCCGATCGGCTCGCGGACGATCTCGTCGGCGATCTCGTCGTACGGAGTGGGCTCGGCGTTCACGATGATCAGCCGGGCTCCGTGCTCGGCGGCGATGCCCGCGAGGGAGGCCGCCGGCTGGACCTGGAGGCTCGTACCGACCGCGACGAACACCTCGGTGGCCTTCGCGATCGACATCGCCTCGCCCAGCACCACGGGGTCGAGCCGCTGACCGAACATCACGGTCGCCGACTTCAGGATGCCTCCGCAGCGCCGGCACTTCGGGTCGTCCTCGCCGGCCTTCACCCGCTCCAGCGCCTCGGCCATCGACGAGCGGGCATGGCAGCCGGTGCAGACCACCGACCGGGCCGAACCGTGGAGTTCGAGGACCTTGCGGTCCGGCACCCCGGCGATCTGGTGCAGCCCGTCGACGTTCTGCGTGATGACCCGGAGCGCGTTCCCGGTCCGCTCGAACGCGGCGACGGCCCGGTGCGCCGTGTTCGGCTCGGCACGCAGCACCGGCCCGTCGAGACGCATCCGCCACGCCCGGCGCCGGATCTCCGGATCGGCCATGTAGTGGTCGTACGTGGCGAGCTTCTCGGCCTCCGGATCACGCGTCCACACGCCGTTGGGCCCCCGGTAGTCCGGAATGCCGGAGTCCGTGGAGATCCCTGCCCCGCTGAGAATCGCGACCATGGTCATACCGCGAGCGTAGGCAGGTCCGCGTGGCTCCCGCGAACGGATTAACGGGTGTTGCGTGCACGCCGAGGCCACGGCCGGCCCGCGCACTCGACGCCGGGCGCCGCGGCTCGTTCAGCGCGGTGCCCGGCCGTTCTCCAGCTCCGCCGGACCCCGGCCGGTCGCGAGCACGTCCAGGGCGACGAGGACGCGCAGGCCCAGGCTCCCCGGGAGATGGGCGGTGACCTCGTCGCGGGTGATCAGCTTCCAGGACAGCAGCTCCTCCTCCTGGAGCCGGATCTCGGCGAACCGCTCGTCCGGCAGCACCCCGCCGTCGTACACGTACGCCACGATCGGCGGCCTTCCCGTGCCGTGCGACCAGTCGACCGCGAGCAGCGCCCCCAGCTCCACGTCCAGGCCGATCTCCTCGGCCGTCTCGCGACGCGCCGCCTGACGGGGCGTCTCGCCCGCGTCGGACTCGATCGTCCCGCCGGGCAGCGCCCACCCCTCGCGGTAGTTCGGTTCGACGATCAGAACGCGGCCCGCAGCGTCCCGGAAGAGCGCGGCGGCGCCGGCGAGGACACGCGGCAGGGTGGCGATGTACGCGGTGTAATCGGTCGTCGTCATACCGTCAGCGTAGCCAGCCGCAGCGTCCGCTCAGCCAACTCGCTGATCCGCACCCCGTCGAAGCCGAACACCGCGCTCCGCACCCGGTCCCGCAACGGCTCCGACCACTGCGGCGGGATCGCCGCCGCCCCGCACATCACCCCGGCCACCGAGCCCGCCGTCGCCCCGTTCGAGTCCGTGTCCAGCCCGCCGCGGACCGTCAGGGCGATCGTCGTGGTGAAGTCGCCGCCGCCGTACAGCAGTCCGGCCGTCAGCACCGCCGCGTTGGGAATGGTGTGGATCCAGCCCAGGCCGCCCGTCTCCTTCGCGAGCTCGGCGAGGGTGTCGGACCACTCCACCCCCGACTCGTACAGGGCGATCGTGTGCCGCACCGTCCGCGCGAGGCGGCTGCTCGCCGGGATCCGGTCCAGCGCCGTCCCCAGGGCCGCGCGCACGTCCGGCGCCGTGAACGCGGCGGCGATCAGCGCCGCCGCCCACATCGCGCCGTACACCCCGTTGCCCGTGTGCGACAGCACGGCGTCCCGCCGGGCCAGCGAGGCGGCCCGGCGCGGGTCGCCGGGGGAGGTCCAGGCGTGGACGTCCGCCCTGATCAGCGCGCCGATCCACTCCTGGTGCGGATTGTCGTAGGTCGCGGTGAGCGGCGGCTTCAGACCGTTGGCGAGATTGCGGTACGCGGTCCGCTCGGCGGTGAACGTCTGCAGATAGGGCAGGCGCTGCAACCACAGCTCGCCCACCTGCTCCGTGGTGAAGGCGAAGCCGCGGGTCTCCAGGAGGTGCAGACCGAGGATGGAGTAGTCGACGTCGTCGTCCCGGCAGCTCCCGTCGATCTGCCCGCGCACGCACTGCGGCCACTCGGGCCGCAGCTCGAACCCCGCCGACAGGGCGTCCGCGGGCGGCGGCGGCAGGTAGTCGGTGAGCGGCAGCGCGTCGGTGAGCCGCAGGTACCGGTCGATGCGCTCGGGCGTCCAGTGATCGCCCCGCTCGACGGGCTTGCCGAGCATGTTCCCGGCGATCCGTCCCGTCCAGCCGCCGAGGATGCGGTCGGCGAGTTCGTCGTGCGTGAGCGCCATACGTCCGGTGTACCGAATCCCCCGTCCCGGCGCGCGCCGACGCGTCCGGCGTTCGGATAGTCCCCTTATGGTGCGGAATATCGTCTTATCAGGGGGTGGCATGGTGTCGGGGGGTGCGGATAGGGTCGGCTCGGCGCGACTGCACGTTCGAAAGCAAGGGATGCAAGGTGACGGACGGAGCAGTAACTGAGGTCGCACGCGTACTCGTCGCGGCCGACAAGTTCAAGGGCTCGCTCACGGCCGTACAGGTCGCGGAGCGGGTCACAGCAGGTCTGCGACGGGTCGTCCCGGAGCTGGAAGTGGAGACCCTGCCGGTTGCGGACGGCGGCGACGGTACGGTCGCGGCCGCGGTGGCGGCCGGTTTCGAACGCCGTGAGGTGCGGGTCACCGGCCCCGTCGGCGACTCCGTGACGGCGGCGTTCGCGCTGCGCGGCACCACGGCCGTCGTGGAGATGGCGGAGGCCTCGGGCCTCCAGCTGCTTCCGACGGGCGTGTTCGCGCCCCTCACGTCGACGACGTACGGCTCCGGTGAGCTGCTGCGTGCCGCGCTGGACGCGGGCGCGACGACGATCGTCTTCGGCGTCGGCGGCAGCGCGACGACGGACGGCGGGGCGGGGATGCTCGCCGCGCTCGGCGCGGTCTTCCTGGACGCGCAGGGCGAGCCGGTGGGCCCGGGAGGAGCGGCGTTGGCGTCGCTCGCCTCCGCCGACCTGTCCGGCCTCGACCCGCGCTTCGCCTCGGTGGACCTGATCCTGGCCAGCGACGTCGACAACCCGCTGACCGGCCCGAAGGGCGCCCCGGCCGTGTACGGCCCGCAGAAGGGCGCGTCCCCCGAGGACGTCGAGACCCTGGACGCGGCGCTCGCGCACTTCGTGACCGTCCTGGAGAAGGCCATCGGTCCCAAGGCGGCGGAGTGCGCGGTCGCGCCCGGCGCGGGTGGCGCCGGCGGCATCGGGTACGGGGCGCTCGTCGGCCTCGACGCGAGCTTCCGCCCCGGCATCGAGCTGATGCTCGACGTCCTGGGCTTCGCCCCGGCCCTGGAGCGGGCCACGCTCGTCATCACGGGCGAGGGCTCGCTCGACGAGCAGACCCTGCACGGCAAGGCCCCGGCGGGCGTCGCCGCGGCCGCCCGGGCGGCGGGCAAGGAGGTCGTCGCGGTCTGCGGCCGCCTGGCCCTCGCCCCCGCGACCCTGGGCACGGCCGGCATCCGCCGCGCCTACCCGCTCACGGACCTGGAACCGGACACGGCGAAGTGCATCGCGAACGCGGGCCCGCTCCTGGAACAGGTCGCGGCGAACATCGCACGGGACTTCCTGGCGTAACGCCCGAGCGCCCGGGGCGCGGTAGGGCGGGGCGGGGGGTTTCCCCCGGGGCGGGGAACCCCCCGCCCTCACCCCGCCGCCGTCAGGCGGAACGCGTCCAGGGCCAAGGTCATCTCCGTGAGGTCGCGCGGGCGGGACAAGGACCGCGACGTCAGCTGTTCCAGGCGGCGGAGGCGGTTGAAGACCGTGTTGCGGTGGCAGTAGAGACGCCCCGCCGCCCGCCCTGCCGACCCCTCGCAGTCGAGCCAGACGTCCAGGGTCTCCAGCAGGATCGCCCGGTCCGCCGGATCCAGCTCCAGCAGCCCGCCCAGCACGTCCGTGACCAGCAGCCCGGCCAGCTCCGGCTGGCCCACCACCAGCGCCCCGCCCATCCTGCGGTCCAGCCGCACGACCTGGTGGGAGCCGGGCGGGCACGTCCGCAGCGCCAGCTCCGCGAGGCGCCGCGCACGACCCAGCTCCGACAGCCCCGTGACCACCGGGCTGATCCCACCGGGACCCGGGCAACGGCCCTCCAGGAGCTCCGACAGCGCGTCCAGGCCCGTGCCCTCCGCCAGCGACACCACCCCGAACTCGCAGTCCGCCCCCATCCGCCACAGGAACCGCACCCCGGCCCCCTGCACCCGCCGGTGGAACGGCTCCGGCACCTCCCGGCGGTCGTGGCGCAGCACCACCACCGCGTACCGCCCGTGCTCCGGCAGGTCCAGGCCCGCCGCCGCCCGTGAGGTCACCTCCGGCGAGCGCTGCCCCTGAAGCAGGGCGTCCAGGAGCGCCTGCAGCTGCTCGTCCGTACGGCGCCGCAGCTCCAGCTCCGTCGACCGGTACGCCTCCGACGCCGTGTCCGCCTGCGCGTCCACCGCTGACCACACGATCGTCGCCGACTGCGTCAGCGCGGCCAGCCTCGGCGGGAACGCCGACGCGTCCTCGATCAGCGCGTCCCAGACCAGATGCCCGGCATGCCGGTACGCATGCACCACCAGCTCCACGGGCATCCCCTGCTCGGCCCGCCGCCGCCCCATCTCGTCCGCGTGCTCCAGGTCCCGCCGCGGCGAGTCCCGGGGCGCCGAGATCATCTCGATCCCGATCCGCATCGCCTCATGGGCCTCCTGCCAGTGCTGGTCGTACGGCACGATCCGGCCGTACGCCGGCTCGTACGCGTGCAACTCCCTCAGATGCTCGTCCACCAGCTCGGGCAGCCGCTCCAGAAGCGCCGTACACGCCTCCGCCAGCAGCTTCCAGTCATCGCCGGTCCGCGGTCTGCGCCGTCCCATGCCCGGAGGATGCCACCCCCGACCCCTTCCCGACAGGCCCCTGACACGCGGTGTTGTGCGCGTGCACAACCCACCGCCGCGCCCGCTGGTCACCGGCAGCGTTTCGGCCGCCGCACGTGGACGCACGGCCCCACGCGGTGTTGGGGTGAGCGCCACTGAACGGGCCCACGGAAGGGGAACCATGGGAGGTACCGCACTCGCCCTCGAGGTGGCGGACCTGTCGGCGGGATACGGACCGGTACGCGCCCTGCGGCAGGTGTCGCTCGCCGTGCCGGAGGGCAGCGTCGTCACCGTCCTCGGCGGCAACGGCGCGGGCAAGTCCACGCTGCTGCGGGCCATCTCGCGCACACTGCCGTTCCACGGCGGAGCCGTCACCTCCGGCACCGTCAGCCTCGGCGGCCGGGCGATCGGCGGGCTCGCACCCGACCGGATCGTGGCCGCCGGGGTCTCTCAGGTGCCGGAAGGCCGCCAGGTCTTCGCCCGGATGACCGTCGAGGACAACCTGCGGGCGGGAGCTCTCGGCGCGCCGCGGGACCGCGCCGCCAAGGCGGCGGCCCTGAAACGGGTCCACGAACTCTTCCCCGTCCTCTCCGAGCGCGCCCACCAGCGCGCCGGGCTGCTCTCCGGCGGCGAACAGCAGATGCTGGCCGTCGGCCGCGCCCTGATGGCCTCACCGAAACTGCTGCTCCTGGACGAGCCCTCGCTCGGCCTCGCGCCGCTGATGGCCGCCCGGATCGCCGACACCATCCGCGAGATCAACGCCCAGGGCACGGCCGTGCGGCTCGTCGCGCAGCAC
>NZ_JBHWBS010000039.1:60434-64996 GCF_042735655.1 Streptomyces sp. NPDC059567
CGTGCCCCCCCCCTCGCTCCCCCACGCGCGGTTTTCGGCCCGCGGTATCGCCCACACAATCGGCCGTAAAACCCCCAGGGGCTGGGGCGTGCTGTTGGTCGAGCACCCCGCGGCGCTCGCGCTGCGGCTCGCCTCCCGTGCGTACGTCCTGGAGGTCGGCGAGGTCACCCTCTCCGGCCCGGCCGCCGAGCTCGCCGCCTCCGACGAGGTCCGCCGCCGCTACCTGGGCGTCGTGGACGAGGACGCCGCCGCCGACGCGGCGGGCGCCGCGACCACGCACCCGGTCCTCGCCCGCTGGGAGGGCGGCCGATGATGACGACCGCCGCCCAGCCCGCGTCCGGCCGCACACCGCGCGCCGCCGCCTTTCGCCCGATGCCGTCCCGTGGGGAGAACCGATGAGCCAGCTCCCGCCTCCCGGCGAGGCGGCCGCCGAGGCGGACCGGACCCCCGCCGTGTCCGTACCCGCACTCGAAGTCCGTGACCTCACCGTCCGCTTCGCCGGGCTCACCGCCCTCGACTCCGTCGGCTTCACCGTCCGCCCCGGCACCGTCCACGCCGTCATCGGCCCCAACGGCGCCGGCAAGTCCACCTGCTTCAACGTCCTCTCCGGGGTCTACAAGGCGACATCGGGCAGCGTCCGCTTCGGCGGGCACGAGCTCACCTCCCTGCCGCCGCACAAGATCGCCGACCTCGGCGTCGCCCGCATCTTCCAGAACCTCGCGCTGCCGCCCCGCGCCACCGTCGAGGACAGCCTCATGCTCGGGCGCCACCGGCTCACCCGGACCGGCTTCGTCGCCGCCGGGCTCCGGCTGCCCTCCGCCGCCCGCGAGGACGCCCGCCACCGCGCCAGGGTCCGCGAGATCGCGGCCTTCGTCGGCCTGGAGAAGCAACTCGCCCAGCCCGCCGGATCGCTTCCGTACGGGCAGCAGAAGCTGGCCGAACTGGCCCGCGCCCTCTGCATGGAGCCCCAGCTGCTCCTCCTCGACGAGCCCGTCGCCGGCATGACCGCCGACGAGCGCCGCCGGACCGCCGCCGTCATCGCCGGCGTCCGCGACAGCCTCGGGATCTCCATCGTCCTCGTCGAGCACGACATGGGAGTGGTGATGCGGCTCGCCGACGCCGTCACCGTCCTCGACTTCGGCCGTCGCATCGCCGACGGCGCCCCCGGCGACGTACAGAACGACCCGGCGGTCGTCCGCGCCTATCTCGGAGAGGAGACCGCCGAGTGACCACCTTCGCCGAACTCCTGCTCAACGGTGTCTCGTTGGGCTCCATCTATGCCCTCATAGCCCTCGGCTTCGTGGTGATCTTCCGCGCCACCGAGGTCGTCAACTTCGCCCATGCCTCCCTGCTTCTGGCCGGCGGCTACTTCACCGCCGTACTCCATGACGACATCGGCTTCTGGCCGGCGCTGCTCGTCGGCATCGGCGGCGCGGCCCTGGTCGGCGCCGCCGTCGAGTTCCTCGTCATGCGCCGCTACCGCGGCTCCGACCACAGCGTCCTCGCCATCGTGACCATCGGCGTCGACATCCTGCTGGCCACCGAGCTGACCCGCCGCATCGGCACGGACATCCTCTCGCTCGGCGACCCCTGGGGCGACGCCGTCGTCACCTTCGGACCGGTCACGATCGCCCAGACCCGGATCGCGGCCTTCCTCGCAGCGGCGCTGCTCATCACCGCGTTCCTCCTCGCCTTCCGCTACACCTCCTGGGGCGTCGCCATGCGCGCCGCCGCCGAGAACCAGGAGACCGCGGCCCTCATGGGCATCAGGCTCGGCCGGGTCTCGCTCGGCGCCTGGGCGGTGGCGGGCGGACTGGCCGCCGTCGCCGCCCTCTTCCTCACCGTCTTCCCGACCCCCGGCCTGGAGCGCACCACCTCGTTCGCCGCGATGAAGGCATTCCCGGCCGCGATCCTCGGCGGCCTCGACTCCACCACCGGCGCCCTCGTCGGCGGGCTCCTGGTCGGCGTCACCGAGTCCCTCGCCACCGGCTACCAGGGCGATCTGACCTTCCTCGGCCGGGGCATCGGCGACCTCGCCCCGTACCTCGTGATGGTCGCGGTGCTGCTGATCCGCCCCGCCGGACTCTTCGGTACGAAGGAGCTGGCCCGTGTCTGACGCGCTTCCCCGCCGTGGAGTCGCCACGCTCGCCCGACCCCGCGTCTACGCATGGGCCGTCGCCGGCCTCGTCCTCGCCGCCTTCCCCTTCTACCTGGACCGCTTCTGGCTCCAGGCCGGGCTCTTCGCCATGGCCGCCGCGATCGGCGCCATCGGCATCAACCTGCTGACCGGCGCGACCGGCCAGCTCTCCATGGGCCACGCCTTCTTCCTCGCCGTCGGCGCGTACGGCTACTGCGCCTTCGCCGGTGACGGGAAGGACGACCTCACCGGATTCGGCCTGCCGGGCTGGCTCGCCGCCGTCCTCGCCGTCGCCCTCGCGGGGCTCGCGGGCGGGGTGTTCAGCCCCATCGCGGGCCGGCTGCGGGGCGCGTACCTCGGTATCGCCACCCTCGCGCTGATCTTCATCGGCCAGCACGTCCTCTTCAACGCCCACGACCTCACCGGCGGCTTCAACGGACGCGCGGTGCCCCCGCTCAGCCTCTTCGGGATCACCTTCGACGACAGCGAGCTCCTCGTCGCCCAGGTGCCCTTCGGCTCGGCCGAGAAGCTCTGGTACCTCGGCCTCGTGCTCCTCCTCGCGGGCGCCCTGTTCGCCCGCGGAGTCCTCCGCGGCCGTCCCGGCCGTGCCATGAACGCCATCCGGGACCACCGGATCGCCGCCGGGGTCATGGGCATCCCCGTGGCCCGCTACCGCGCCGCCGTCTTCGTCCTGTCGTCCATGTACGCGGGCCTCGCCGGCGTCCTGCTCGCGCTGGTCTTCCAGCGGACCGTGCCGGAGTACTTCGGCATGATGCTCTCCCTCGAGTACCTGGCCATGATCGTCATCGGCGGTCTCGGTTCGGTCGCCGGTGCGGTGATCGGAGGCGTCTTCGTCTCCCTGCTCCCGCAGCTCCTCAACCGGTACAGCGACGCGCTTCCTCTGGTCTCCGCCCCCGGGACGGGCGGGATCGCACCGGGGGAGGCGGCCCGCTATCTCTACGGCGCCGCCGTCGTCGCGGTGGTGCTCTTCCTGCCCGGTGGCCTGGTCCGGCTGGCCGCCCGGAAACCCAAGCGAACCGACCGACCCTCGCACTCCTCTGGGGAGGAACGATGATCCACCGACGACAGGCGTCCAGAACCACGGCCGCCGCACTCGCCACCCTCGTCGCCCTGACCGCCGTCGGCTGCAGTTCCAAGGCCAAGAGCGGCGACGACAACGGCACCGGCGCGGGCGGGGTGAAGGCCGGCAAGGGCGTCACCGACAAGACCATCGCGCTCGGCGCGCTCACCGACATGACCGGGGTGTACGCCACGCTCGGAAAGAGTGTCACGCAGGCCCAGCAGCTGTACGTGAAGCAGGTCAACGCGGCCGGCGGGATCTGCGGCCGGCAGCTGGAGCTGACGGTCCGTGACCACGGCTACGACCCGCAGAAGGCGCTGTCGGCGTACACCGAGCTGGAACCGAAGGTGGTCGGCTACACCCAGTTCATCGGCTCTCCGTTCGTCGCCGCCGTCAAGCAGCGCGTCGACGGCCAGGACAAGGGGCTCGTGCTGCCGCAGGCCTGGTCGGCCTCGCTGCTCGGCTCGCCGTACATCCGCGTCCTCGGCTCCACGTACGACGTCGAGACGATCAACGCCGTCGACTTCCTGGTCAAGGAGAAGGGCCTGAAGTCGGGCGACAAGCTCGGACACGTCTACTTCGAGGGCGACTACGGCGAGAACGCGCTGGCCGGCTCGAAGTACGCGGCAGAAAAGGCGGGGCTCACGGTCGTCGAGCAGAAGATCAAGCCCACCGACAACGACATGTCGGCGCAGGTCGCGGCGCTCAAGCAGGCCGGGGTCAAGGGCATCGTCATCAGCGCCGGCCCGCGCCAGGCCGCCTCGCTGGTCGGCGTCGCGGCGGCGACCAAGCTCCTGGTGCCGATCATCGGCAACAACTCGGCGTTCGCCCCGCAGCTGCTCGGCACCCAGGCCGGTCCCGCGCTGGAGAAGATGTACTGGTTCGCCTCCCCGGCCCTGCCCATCGGGGCGGACACCCCGGCGGCGAAGAAGCTCGTCGCCGACTACAAGGCCGCGTACCCGAGCGACAGCCTCGACAACGGCATCGTGGCCGGCTGGACGGCTGCCAGTGTCTTCGGCGAGGCCCTGAAGAAGGCCTGCGATGCCAAGGACCTCACCCGTGAGGGCATCGACAAGGCGCTGCTGACGCTCAACAGCTACGACGCGGGCTTCGGCAAGCACGACTTCAGCGACCCGAAGGCACCGTCCTCCCGCGAGTCGGTCATCCTCCAGCCGGACAAGACGATCCCCGGCGGTATGCGCACGGTCCGCCAGCCGGAGGTCTCGGAGGCGGCGAAGGGCTTCACCCCGAAGGTGGGCTGACCCCAGAGGTACGCATCGCCCCCGCGCGCCCCCCCCCCCCCGGGGGGGGTGCGGGTGCGGGGGGGGCCCCCCGCAACCGGCC
>NZ_JBHWBS010000040.1:0-14750 GCF_042735655.1 Streptomyces sp. NPDC059567
GGCATCTGCCGCCGGGCCGCTCGCGCCTTCCGCGGAGCGCCACGGGCCCTCGCTGCAGTACGTCCGGGACAGCGGGGTCCCGGGGACCGTTGAAGGCTCCGCGCGTCCCCGTGCTCGCCCACCAGACCTCTAATTCGCTTTCATTCCAGCTAGCGGAAATAGGCGCAGATAAGCGAGCTGAGCCACATGTGAACCACTTGCCTTCCCGCTCGCCGTCTAGCGAGCTTGCACCGCCTGTCAGTGATCCGCTGACAGGCCTGCCCGGGTCTGCCGCAGGGGCTCCGTGCTGCGCTGACCCAGATCAGTCCTGCCAGACGGGCGTACCTATCCGCCAGCCCGGGCGTTGAATGGGCGGGCGACAACCACTCCTTGGTCGCCCGCCGGGCGCCTCCTGAATGGCAGGCACCTCGCTCGGGCCCCGCCGCAAGCCCGCACGCTTCCCGGCAGGGCCCCGACTGCCCTTGACTCCGCCGCCCCCGGACTGGCGGGCCCGCTGCCGCTTCTGGGAGCCCGTTCGGGTGATCGTGACCTCGTGCCGGCGGTGCCGAGCGAACCCGTATTCGAACAGGCGTATCATTTCAGCCGTGGCCGATACCTTCCCGAACGACCTGATCAACGCCCAGCTCCGCCTCCACCAGGCGCGGGCCGAGTACGTGGCGCTGTGCCACACCCTGCCGTGGTCGGTGGACCCGATGGACGGCTGGCCCGGCGCGGTACACCCCCACACGGGCGAGGTGACCGGCGGCCGCGCGCCCAGCACCGGCTACACCGACGAGCAGAAGGCCGACGTCGCGCGCCTCGAGGAGCTCCTGCGGGAGCTGAGCGCCGAAGTGACCACGCACCCGCACTGGGCCACCGTCGAGGCCGGGAAGCGGATGCAGGCCCGCATGGACCTGAAGACCCACCCGGAAGCCGTGCCGGCCGTCGCCGTAGCCGCGTAGGGGGCAGCGCCGTGACCGGGTTGTCGATATCGCAGCGGCTGGAGAAGCAGAGGACTCTCAGGGACTGGCTCCGGTGGCAGCTCGATCAGGCCGACAACACCATTCGGAAGCTCGAAGCCGAGGAGAAGGAGCAGGAGCGCCGGCGGGAGGTCGCACGGGCGGAGATGGCGTGGAAGGTCCTGCCGTCGAGGGCGGCGCAGGGTCAGCCCGTGCTGCACCGCGGGGGCTGCCACATCGACCCGCGCCGGACCGGTCTGCTCTCCCAGGAGGAGGCGTTCGTCGCGATGAGGCAGTTCCCCGAGTTGGAGTTCTGCGACATCTGCCAGCCGTGGGGGAGCCTCGGCATCGACAAGCCGCCGCCGCCCGAGAGTCGGGTGCACGGCGACGACACGCCCTAGGAGGCCCGCTTCCGGGCAGCCTTCTTCGCCGTGGTCTTCTTGGCGGCCGTCTTCTTCGCCGGCGTCGTCTTCTTGGCCGCGGCCTTCTTCTTCGGCATCTCGTGGACGGTGGCCGGCTTGCCGCTCTCGCCGCGGGACGCCTTCGCCCTGGCGACGGAATCTTCGAGCGCGGCCATCAGGTCCATCACCTTCCCGGCCGGCGCGGCTTCCGTGCCCTCGGCCGCCTTCGGCTCGCGGTGCTCGGCCTTCGCCTCGATGACCTCGACCAGCGCCTCGCGGTACTGGTCGGTGAGCTCGGCCTCGCCGACGTCGGCCAGGTGCTCCACGGACATGGCCTCCAGGAGGGCCAGCGCCTCGCGGATCTCCTTGTCGGTGAGGTCGACGTCGTCGGGGGCCAGCTCGGTCGGGTCGCGCACTTCATCGTCCCAGCGCATGGAGTGCAGGAGCAGCGCGTCGCCGTACGGGCGGAGCAAGCCGAGGCGCTCGCGGCCGCGGAGCGCGAACTTGGCCACGGCGACCTTCTCGGTCCGGCCGAGTGCCTTGTGCAGGAGCGTGTACGGCTTGGCCGCGACCGGGCCGTCGGCGGTCAGGTAGTACGCGGATTCGCCGATGTGGCGGGGGTCGATGCTGTCCCAGGGCACGAACGAGGCGATTTCGATTGCCTTCGCTGTCGGTAGCGGCAAGTTGGCCAGGTCCTCATCGGTGATCGCGATGATCTGGCCCTTCGAGACCTCGTACCCCTTGCCGATCTCGGCCTCGGTGAGCTCTTGGCCGTCGAGCTCGCACACCTTGCGGTAGCGGATCCGGCCGCCGTCCTCGATATGGATCTGGCGGAAGCTGATGCTGTGGCTCTCGGCGGCATTCTCAAGCTTGATCGGCACCGTGACCAGCCCGAACGAGATGGCGCCGGACCAGATGGGACGACCGGGCATTGTTCCTCCAGGTGCCCCCCTGGGGTCTGGCCTCAGGCTATGCAGACTCCGGCCGTGATCGCACACCCTCGGGTGAGCGCCTTGGGGTCGCGGCGTATGGACGGTGGTCTGCAGCGTGGTGCACGTCCTTGTGTGTCGCTGATCGTTGTCCTACGGGGTGGCCGGCTCACCGCTGATACGGGCGACGGTCTCGCCGAACACCTGGCGGTCGGCGATCATGTGTCGAGCGCGCGACCAGGGCCAGCCGAAGAACTGCCGTTGGACCGGCACAGTCAGCGCGAGCAGCAGTTCCACCTTCGTCGTCTCCTCGCGTTCGGACAGGACCACCATGCGGGCGTTGCCGGCGTACTCGACGGCGAACTGGGTGAGGTGACTGGCGGGATAGCTGCCTGCGTACGTCGCCATGTTGTCGATCAGCCACACGGTGGCGTCGTCGAGTTGCTGCAGCCACCGGTTCCGCTCGGCCTGGAGTCGTTCACGCATGACCGGCGTCCAGTCAGGGTCGTCGGCTGCCGGAGTGGGGATGCGCTGCAGCAGCGAACAGGCAGAGACGATTCGCGTCATGCTCGCGCTGAATGTGTCGCGGGCTGCGTGAACGTCGCCCAGCCGCTTCTTGCGGGCTTCCATGCGTGGGGTCGCGAGCATCCCGACAGCGAAGGCGGTCACCACGGCGGTGGCGGCGGCCACCAGGACGGTCCACAGGATGTTGGGCATGGGGCACATGCTCCCGCACGCACGGCACTGAAAAGTCCCGGTCGTCGGTGCGTGAGCTCGTGATGCGGGCCTCCCTGCAGACCGACCCCCGCCGTACCGGTTGACCTCCTACACAGGACCTCTCGGTGGCCCCATGCACTGGCGTTGGGACACCGGCACGGACGGCGCCGCGCCGGCCGTCATTGTCGGCGGCGCATTCCGAACTGGACACCGCCGACGGCGGTGACCGCGGTGCCGATGCTGCCGACGGCGGCGGCTGCCTCCGCGTTGTGTGTCAGAGACAGGATGACTACGGCAACGATGGCACTGAATCCGGTGAGGACGGTCACCCACCCAAGCCAGGTGGAGCTGGGGTCACCGGTCTCAGCTGTTGTACGGTCGATGGGCGTCACTCGGTCAGTTCCCCTCACTACGGGACGGGCCACTTCGACGTAGCGAGAGGGAGACCTCCTCGCGGCTTTGGCTTTGGTCGGCTGGCCGCTCGGAGGTCTCCCTTCGTCGTGCCGAAGGGATTTCGGTGAGGAAAACCCTACTCAGCCCGCCGACAACCAGCGGGCACTCGAGAGGGCGGTCAGGCACCTGACGACCCGTCCTGTGGATAGCAGGGGGAATGATTTTCCGGTGTTTGTGTAACGTGGTTGTCGAGCTCCGTCCCGCGTGCCGCCGAACTACATTCGCGCAGCTCAGAGCTGTTCCGGCCGCTCGTCGAGAGGACGCCTGGGGCGGCATCGCACCCTTCCAGGGCGTGACGGACGTCACCACACGAAGTAGGTCTCGTCCGCGCGGTCTTGAGCAGACGTCTGCTCTTCTACGCCCATCCCGGTTCGGTCCCTGCCAGCTGACGAACCGTCTTCTTCGCAGGTGGGATGCCCTTCGACCTCTGCCCAGCCGGATACCTTGCCCTTGGCCTCCAGGAGGAGACCTTCAAGAGGGCGTTGGCCTCGCACAACGAGTTCTTCACCTCGTCGATGGACTCGACGACGTCGCGCACCGAGTCGGTGATGACGAAGGTCATCGAGACGGTGATGGACACATGCCCCTTGGCGCAGCAGTCTCCGACTTTCCGTCGGCGCGCAGCATGGTCATGACGGCTCCCCCCTCGTCGGCGCCGTCGAAGACGAGCACCTCTTGGGAGTGCGGCTCCGTCTCCTTCACAGGTAGAGCGCCCCCTTGGCGAAGACCTCGACCTGGTCTCGCCGAACCACCCGGGCCGGACATGGCAGTGGCCCCGCGCGTGCGCGGGGCCACTGGGAGTGGGAGGGTCAAACCCGCTGGCGGGCGAACTGCGGGACGGCCAGCAGGGTGCCGAGGGCGGCCGCGAGCTCGTACTGGCCGGCGGCGACGGCCACCGTGAAGAGCACGATGATGACGACCGCGGGCAGCTGCTCGGGCGCAATCTCGGGGAAGATGCCGGGCTTCAGCGGCCACCGCGACGGGAGGCCGGGGAAGGTTCCGGGCGGGAGCGGCGTTCGGGTACTGTCGTAGATGGACATCGTCGGGTACTACCTGCTTTCGCTGTCGTGGAACTGGGCACCTCGACGACGTCGCGTCGGAGAGAGTCCCCGCGGCCTCACTTTCCTAGGGCGCGGCCGTGGGACCTCTCCGGCATCTCTGCCTCGAAGTGGATTCTCACTTTATCCGATGTGGGCACCCCCAACAGACCGGAAACCACTACATGTTGTGGTCGACCGCGTTTTGACCACAACATCTTGCGATCTAATCGCAGAATCCCTCCGTCAGGCCACAGGCGCTCTTCGGGCGGCGGCAACATCGCCGCTGGTCAGCGGAGCTCGCCAGTCCGGCCGAGGTTCAGCCCTCTCCGGGCGTGGTTCCGGCCGAAGATTTTTTCGTTTTTCGCCTCGACTGCGGCGTGTCGAGGTCGACGCCTCGCACGAAAGCAGGGCCCGACTTCCGTCGGGGACCTCACGCGTCTCGTCGAGCTACAACACCCGGCCATGGCGTTGTCCTCCCAGCCATCGCCGTCCTCGAAGTAGCCCTCCATGACGGCGGAGTTCGGTACCCAGCCGCCCCGCTTGGCAAGGTCGCGGTGCCCCTCAAGGGCCGACCCGACACCTGGCGGCCAACAATGTCGTCGCGGGCGCCGCCGGCGACACCGAGGCGGGTCAGCAGGGCGTCGGCGAGGCGTTCGGGGCTGAGGTGGACGTGGCGGGCGAGGGCATCTGTGAGTTGATGCAGGCCGGTGTCGATGTATCCGGGCCCCGCGCGTGCTCGGGCGCCCCTTCCGTTCCCCGGCTGATCGCGCTCTGTTGCCCGTGCGGCGCATACGCCAGGCTGGGATCCGCGCCGGAAGATCAACGGGAGGGAACGGCATGGCCTACGAGGACCGCACGTACCACGGCATCCAGGACGGCACGGAGAACCCGCGCGGCGACGAGGAGGAATGGCGGCCCGCCCGGATCCTCGTCGAGCAGCCCGAGTTCGGCCCCACCGAGCGCCAGTACGGCGTGACGGTGCTGCGCGAACTCGCCGAGCCGGAGGACAGCGGCTTCGGCTGGGGGTACAACGGCGGCGGCACCAGCGCGGCGGCTGGCGTGATCCTCGCGGACGCGCTCGACCTCGGCGACCCCGACAAGTGCGGTATCGGCTACCTGTCGTCCTCCGAGGACGACGTGCTGTCCCAGCTCCGGGAGGACTTCTGCGACGACGTCCTGTCCCAGCTCTGCGACCAGTGGCGCCTGCGCCGTGGCGTCATCCTGCGCTGGTCGCTGGCCTGGTACCTGCAGCGCGGCATCACCGACTTGCCCGCCGCCCTGACGGAGCTCCCGCCGCTCCAGAGCCAGACCTGATGGGCTCGTCGAACACGGCGCGGCCGCGCGACTCCCTGTGGGACCGCCTGGTCGACGCCTTCCACGGCCGGGGCACCGCGGCGCCCGCCCCGCCGGCCGTCTCGTTCAACAGCCTGGAGTGGAAGGTCGATCCCGCCACGGAGACCTGGTGCCACCTGCCGCCCACCATCCCGGCCGGGATGCAGGAGATTCAGGCGTGCGCACCGGACGGCTACGACTTCGCCCGCCTGGTCTGGCAGTCCTGCGCGGTGTGCCGCCTCGGGCTGATCGTGAAGATCAGGGTCACCGGGCCTTGGCAGCGCCACGGGTACGGCTCGCGCATGGTGCGCTTCGCCCTGCGCGGCTGTGACGGGTACCGGTGGACCACGACGCCACAGTCGGAGGACGCCCGGGCATTCTTCCCGGTCCTCACCGAGGCGACCGGTGTGGCGTTCCCCCGGGACACTGAGCTGTGCGAGCACATGCGGCTGCGGGAGCCCCACAAGGTCCGCCCTCGGCAGCGGCTCGACCCGCCGCCCGGGTAGCCCCGGAAGCAGACGTCAGCCCCGGTCGGACCCTTTGGGACTAACAGGTCCGACCGGGGCTGAGCTGCGCATCAGGCGAGGCCGGCGGAGGCGTTGTCGTCCCATCCGTCGTCGCGCTGCATGTAGCCGAGCATCGAGCGGGAGTGGCGGGCCCAGCCGCCCTGGTCGGCGATGGCGATGGCGTCGCGCCCCTTCCTGCGGGCGACGGAGGCCAGCCCGATACGCAGGGAGTGCCCGGTCCAGCCGATCGGCAGGCTGGCCCGGGTAGAGATGCGCTTGACGGCGCGGGTGACGGAGTCGGGCACCATGCCGCCGGTGATGTGGCCCCACCGGTCAATGCCAACGAAGGCCGGAGTAGAGGGGTCGGCCCACCGCTGGCCGTGCTCGGTAAGCAGGCGCTCGCGGTAGGCGATGTACGCGCGGACTGGGCAGAGCTCGGGGTCGTCGGCGTACGGAATCTTCGCGGTACGGACCGAGTGCTTGGTCTTCCCGGTGAGCACGGCGACGGCCAGGCCGCGCGGCTGCAGGGTGATGTCGCCGGCGAGCAGTCCGGCCGGGTCCTGGGAGCGGCAGGCGTAGTGGAAACCGGTGAGGACGAGCGCCTTGTCCCGTAGCCCGGTCAGGGTGTCGGGGCACGAGCGAACGAGGGCGCGCAGGCCGTCGACGGTGGCGCCGACCGCCTTTCCGCGGCCTCGTCGCTCGCCTTCCTGGAGCAGTTTGATGGCCAGGCCCTCCAGGGCCTGGCGGGCCTCGGCCTGGTCGTCGCCGCTTACCCCGACGCCACGCTGGCGCAGGCCAACGACGACGGCCGCGAGGTGGGTGCTCGCCGAGGAAGGGGCGTAGCCCTTCCCGTTCTGCTGGCCCTCGCGGAGCATCCAGGTCACGAATGCGACCAGCGAGCCCCGGGAGCCCTCCCGTTCGGGCAGGCCGGTGACGGCGCAGAACCGCGCCCACACCCGCCAGGACTTGTTGTACGTGTCGACGGTGTTGTCCGGGGTGATCTCGGCGGCAACCGCGTCGGCCAGGTCCTCGGCCTTGGCGAGCCGGCGGGCGGCGTCGACGCCGTGCCGCTCGGCCCACCGCTCCACGAGCGCCAGCCGTTCGGCCCGGATGGGGGCGGGGAGTTCGACCTCTGTGGTCATTCCCGCTCCTCCGTGAATCCGTAGTCCTCCGGGCCCTCGTAGGGCAGCTCGTACTCGGGCTCGGGCTCCCAGGACGCTTCGCACGGACCGCACAGCGGTGCGGAGCCCTCGGCCGAGACGTCTATCTGCCGGCCGCAGCCGTCACAGGGCGCGAGCTCCTTGATGATGCGTGAGCAGGAGAAGCAGAAGTGGACGGGCTCCGGCTCGCTGAGCACGGGGACGTCGGTGCCCAGCGCTACCGCCTCGCACCAGGGACAAACATTGGCGTCCGGGTGCCTGCCCTCATCGTTCCAGGGCACTGGGAACCAGCGGTTCTCCAGTTCGCTGATCTCGAAGAAGCTGGAACAGAAGCGGCAGGTGGCGTAGCCGCCCTCATCGGCCAGGGTCGAAGGAGCCTCGTCCAGCACCAGCGTCACCTTCTCGCAGGCGGGGCACAGAATGGTGACGTTCTCGAGTTGATCGTCGCGCAGCTCGCCTGCGATCCGCTTCATCCGCTGGTCGACGTAGGAGTTGATGTTGCCCAGCCCCTCACGGAGATCCTCGAGACCATGTGCCGTCTCTCTCTGCTCCTCGGTGCTGAGGTAGGGCATCAGCTGGGTGTCGATGAAGCGGATGAGGAAGTCGAGTACCTCGCCGGCTCGTGCCTCGACGGCGCGGGCATTCTGGGTAAGGCCGAAGTGCTGGAGCTTGTTGCGGTCCTCGGTCAGCTTCTTGAGCGCCTGTTGTTCCTTGTCGGAGATGGGGACGCCGACGATGGTCCGCAGCCTGGTGATCGCCTTCTCGGGCGAGACGCTGTTGAGGGTGGCGTCGTCCAGGGCCTTGCGCGTGGCGTCGCCGGGGTTGGTGAAGACGAGCGTCCAGTGCTCGGCGAGCAGGCGCGCCTTGAACAGGACCTCGACCGCGGCCTGGAGATGGAGGACGGCGTACTTCACGTCCCGCGGCCTCACCTCAGACTCGGTCTCGTCCAGGTGCTCGACAACGCTGGCGAGGTAGTCGAGACCGTTGCGAACTGGCGGGAAGTCGAGCTGCCGTGGGGCCGAGCTCCGCGGCCGGAGCGACATCCACGCCCTCCGCTGGTCCGGGACGCTTCCGGCGGCCGCCGCTCTGCCGCCCGCTGTCTGCCCGGCTGCGGACATCCCTCCGGACTCGCTCATCACTACGGTTCCCCTTCACTCAACCGGCGCCCGTTTCATACCTCTTGTCGCGTCGGATAAGGGGAGGTTATCCGACGCGACCACCCCCGCCGCTACCGTTCCGTCATGACGATCGCACCGCGCCCGCGCTTCTCCGTCCGCGCCGGTCTCACCGAGGCCTCCGGGCACGACGGGCCCTTCGAAGGTATGCCCGACCACCTGATGGCACCCCTCCAGGAATGGGTGGTGAGGGTGCTCCGCTCCAGCCTCAGCTTCGTCGGGCAAGAAAGGCTGGCTCGCGACATCTGCGTGCGCGTGCGGTTGGTCTCTCTCCAGGACGAGCACGGCGCGCCGCTCTACGTGGCGGCGCTCGCGCGGGCCGTCGGCGCGCAGCTGCTGGACGTGGTGGACCAGATCCTCCTCGCCGAGGTGCCCAAATGGGAGGGACTCCAAGAGCTCAGCCGGACGCTCGACGACGGCGGGTCGGCGTACCGGATCAACGACGCCCGCAACGGGCTGGAGGAGCGGGTGACCCCGGCCGTCCGGGACGCGGTGCGGCAGACCATCGCCGAGGCGGCGGGCCAGCCGACCGCCGGCTCCGCGGCCGACCACCTGGCGGCCGCCTGGCAGGCGGCGTACGGGCGCGGCCCGGAGCCGGTGCGCGCGTACAGCGAGTCCATCAAGGCCGTCGAGGCGGCCGCGCACGCCGTCGTTCAGCCGAACCACGCGAAGGCAACGCTCGGCACCATGCTCGGCGAGCTGAAGAGCGCCCGGCACAAGTTCGTCTTCGCGATCCCGGCCGCGGCCGGCGACGCCGTCGCCCCGGCGGAGGCGTTGATGCGCGCGCTGTGGGACGGCCAGACGTCCCGGCACGGCGGGCAGACCGCGACCGTGGACGAGACGCTGGAGGCGGCCCGGGCCGGGGTCCACCTCGCTGCCACCCTCGTGCAGTGGTTCACCTCCGGCGCCGTGACCCGCATCCCCTGACTGTTCGGCGGGTCGATCGGGAGCGGAGCGGTCACAGTTCGCGCCCAGGCCGTCTTCCCGGAAAGGCCCGTGAGACGCGGCTCGGTGCAGGACGATGGCCTGCAGGGGTCCTCACCGGAGGAACCGGCTGGGTCGAGGAGGAGCATGAGCGGAGAACACTTGATCACCGACGAGGAGACGCGCCGGATCGCGGAGGGCTTCCTCACCGCGTCCTCCTGGATTCGGCGATGTCAGGTGGGGGCGAACCGTGATCGGGCCGGACGCCGCGTACCTCAAGGGGTGGGGGCCTGATTTCCCCGAGGACGTCGAGCTCCGGGAGGGACAGCGGTGGTCGTGGACCGTCTCGTTCACCGACCCCGCCGGCGGGGGTAAGGGGCTCTCCCACACGGAGGTCCTCGACGGGCTGACCCGGATCGTGTACGGCGAGCACTCAGGTTCTGATGGGTGGCAGTACCTGGCCATCCGCCAGTGGTTCACCGAGCCCTCGGACGCCCGACAGGCACTCAGCCTGTCCACGACCCACCAGTCGCTGATATGCCAGCAGGCCCTCTACGGCAAGGTCGTCTTCCGCACCCCGGATGAGGAGTCCATGTCCGGCAAAAAGCTGGACTTCTTCAGCGAGCAGCGACTCACGGCCGCAGAACCCGAAGAAGAATGAGGCGCCGGGCCGCCTCCACATGACCACTGACCCCCTTGTGCCACCCCCGTAGCCGCACAATGGGCCCTGGACGCAGGGGAATCCGGTGGGAATCCGGAACTGTCCCGCAACGGTGTATGCCTTCAGGCGTCAGTCCGAGGACCTGCCCATCCAGAACGTGCCCGAGCGTGTCCGCGCGCCCGTGCCCTTCTGGGAGGGCTTCGGGACATCGCCTTGAAGCCCGATCCACATCGGATCGGGCTTTCTTGCTGTCAGCCTCCGGGTCTCTGCAACGAAGGGGCGAGGTCTGCGCGAGCGCGCAGACGAACTGCCGCCGTCACCGGCGGAGACAGCCAGGAGGACTTCGTGACCATTCAGATCGCGCCGCTGGCGGCCCTGCTCCTCGTCGTGAGCATCGCCGTCGGCATCACGGTCTTCAAGCACACCGCGCGTGCCGCCGGCCGCGGCGACGGCGGCGATCGCTTCGGGTGCGGCCGTGGCGATGGTCCTGGCGCTGCTGCTCGCCCCTGGGTTCGGGCAGTCCCGGCGGACCCCACAACGTCGACGACTCCCCTGGGCCCGGCCACGCCTGTTGAGTAGTCGACCGGCAGCCTGGCTGACCCTCGGGACAGCACAACATCCCGGAGGCTGGCGGGAGTTGGCCTACGGCCGATGGTCGTCGCACCGCCAGCCGCACGCGTAGAAACGGGCTTGAGCTCCGCACGGTGTCACCCCAGCCCCGCACTGCCCCCGGTACACCACTGACACGACCCCCGCAGACGCCGCGGCAAGCGGGGCAGGCTGCGGGGAACGGGGCAGCGGGATGTACGGGAGCGGTGCCGAGTCCCGGTCATCCACGGCCGGGGGCTGGACGCGGCACGTGGGATCGCCGTCCTCCATCGGGCGCTTCACCTGTCGTTGCCTCGGCATCGCGACTGGCGCTTCGTCCGGCGTCGCGTCGAGGTAGGCACTGTGGTCGGCTGCCGGGGTCCAGAACTCAAACGCGGTCCGCTTCACCTTGACCACCGCCCGGACGTACAGACCGGAGGCGGCATCTCGGATGAACTCATCGAAGGGACGCTCGGCGGGGCGAATGGTCGGGTGCCAGCCCCCGCACTTGCCTGTCCGCTGCTTCGGGCATGGCCCTGGGAGCCGCTCGTCACACCGGGCGAGTTCGATGCGGCGGATACCACCTCGGAACGGGATTGGAGAGTCCCGCTTCATGATCAGTTCTAGGGGGACTCTGTCGGTACGCAGCCACGGCACCGTCATGTCCCTCGCCATGTCCTGGCTGTCCGTCTGCCACGCATCCAGCACCCCCGCCCGCCGGGCCGCCGCATCGCGTGCCTTGATCTCGCGCGGGTTGCGTGGTGACAGTTGCGACTCGAATCCCAGAAGTACTCCGTCCGCACCGCGGATTAGGACGTCACTGCGGATTGCGCGGTCCTTGCTCGCCCGCTCCTGCACGGCTGTGTGCCCGCCTTCCTCGGCAGCCCGTACGGCCCGCTCCTTGTAAGCCTTGTGCTCGTCGGACTCCCCGCCGCCGTAGTGCCGGTCCTCCGCGTCGCTGCGCATGTGGGCGGCGACGGGCTTGCCCATTCGCCGATACAGCGACATTGGCTCAGTGAAGCCCCGTTCCTCGCACACCTCTGCGCACGTGAGTCCGCGGACCGGCACAGGCAATCGGCGGTCGGCGAGAAGCTGCTCGAGGAGGGCGGCGCCACCGGCAACTCCGAGGTCTGGTTTGGTCAGGTCCAGCCTTCGGTCGAACCCTGCGAGCCGCACGTATCGGTTGGGCATGCCGCCTCCGCTCGCCACACGGCCACGACGGGCCGCTGTTGATCCGGGGCATTACCCCCGGTGTGTTCCGCTAGTCCGAACTTCCATCGTGATGGTGGCCACTGACAATGGCCCTGGCTGGGACGCGGTCGGCCACCAGCAGGCGCGGCGACCGCCCCGATCGCTACTGATCACGTGCCGCACACGATGCTGCTGTGCCGCGCCGGCGCCGAACTCGTCGAGGACGAGCTGGGTCGGGCGTCTCGGGGCTGGGTGGCCCCATGAGTCAACTGATACAGATAACGCCCAAATACCCGTGGTACTGGGTTGCGTCACCTGCGGCGGAGCCCCGGGGGCGCTGCGCGAAGCGACCCCGTTATCTGTAGCAAGGAGCTGTGGTGCCCACCGTCGTCCAGCTGCCGACCGGCAAGGCCCTCACCGTCCACGCGGCGGCCGACTGCTTCCTCGACTCGATCGACAACCCCAACACCGCGCGCGGGTCCAGGCGCCGCTGCAGCAGGGGCTCCTCCTTGCCCGAGCATTGTTGGTACCCGGCCGGATATGCAGGTAGCGAGTATTTCCGCTAGCTGGAATGCGAGTGTGAGAGAAAGCCGGTGGGCGAGCCCGGTGGCCGCTGGTGGCCTTCGCCGGCCCCCAGACCCCCGCTGCCCCGGCATCCCGCAGCGCGGGCCGGTATCGCTGTGGTGGAGCTCCGTGCGCGCTGCGGGACACCGGGGACTGGATCCGCCGATACCGGTTCAGTTGGGCTGGACTCCGAGCCACCGACTGCGTTCGGCAGCGGCGCCCTTGGCCGGGTGCGGCGGTGTGAAGCCCAGCGGATAGGGGACGGTTCGCGCCTGCTGGCCGGGGGTTGCCCGCAGGACCACCTGGTACGGGCCGATGGGCTTGCCGTCCTCGCCCAGGGGCCACAGGCCGACCAGGTCGTTGCCGCCGTCGCTGGTCTCCGCCCGGATCTCCAGTACCGGGCCGTCCTCGCCGTCGGTCTGCTGCCAGGTCACCCCCAGCAGCGGCCAGCCGGCGGCAGCCTCGCCGACCAGGCCGGTGATGGCGCTTCTTCGCGGGCGCCCTGACGTCGTCGCCGACGTTGATGTCCTCGTCGTCGTCCGGCAGCTCCGGGGTGTCGCTCGCGGTGCGGGTGCGCTGGGGGTCACGGGAGCGGGAGAGCCAGCACGACGGAGCTCGCTTCTGAACGGCAAGAAGCCCGCGCCTTGGGCGCGGGCTTCTTCAAGCAAGGTGACCTTGGTCACAGGGAGACGGCGGCGAAACACGTCTCCATAGAGGGGCACGTCGAGACCATTTCGAACGGGCAACTCGTGATGTCTAGTTTCGCCACTGCGCACTGCATAGTGCGTTGTTTCGGACGGCACCGGACGCCTCCGGACACCCCCGGACAAGTGAAGGCTGCTACCAGCGAAGAGCCACAGAGGGCCGACGGCACACCAGGAACGCTTCGGACGCTCCCGGACGATCTGGCCTAGGCCACCACGCGAGCACGGCAAAGACGACCCCTGCGTTGCAGTGATGGACCGTCAAATATGTGTGGAGTACATGCTCCTGACGGCGTGGGACAAGGCGCGAGAAGCGAGTTGATCGAGCCCCTCGCCGTGCGCAAGAGTCATTGATGCGCGCCGCCGGAGGTGCGTGAGGGGCCGGCGAACCCCTCGAAATACGTCGAGACCACATGTGAGCGGAAGAAGGTCAACTCGTGTTCCCCATCTTCGTGCCGGGGGTCGGCTGGGTCTTCCAGCCCGTCGTCCCCGTGTCCCCCGGGTGCGTGTACGCGCCCGTTGAGCAGCCCAAGACGTTCGGGTTCCGTCAGGCCGCGATCGGCGTCCTGTCGGTGCTCGTCCTGCTCTGGTTGTGGCCCACCCACCCGGTCGAGGTCATCGGTGCCGTGGCGGCCGCGGCCGCCGTCGAGGCTCTGGCCCGCCTCGCCGACAACCTCGCTCACAGGATGCGCCGCCGGCGCATCCAGAAGGGGGGCTGGCTGTGGGCGCGGTAGCCTCCATGAACGCGTACGTAACTCTCCTGCAGGAGCTCTACGAGCGAGGCGACAAGGAGACCCGGCCCCACGCCGATGACGTCGTCGACGGGGCCAGGGTCGGCGAGTACCTCACCGGCCGCGCCTTCCCGAATTCAGCCGTTCTGACATGGCTGACGCGTGCCTCCCACCCCACCGACCGTGAGAGGGAAAACCTCACTCGCCGTCACCGTGACGTCGCACGCTTCATCGAGGCGGAAAACGATCCGCCTCGACGCGTCCGATCTCCGCGCCGACGACCCACTCGGTACGTCCCCAAGTTCGGACAGCCCGACCCCATCGGGGTTTCCAACCCCGCCGAACTCCAGCAGGCCCTGCTCGCGGTGCATGTGTGGGGCGGCTCGCCGTCGCTGCGGGAGCTGGAGCGGCGCAGCAACGGTGTCCTGCGTCGCAGCACGATCAGCGACATGCTGCGCGGGGAGCCGTCGGTGCCGGACTACGACCGGTACCTCGCGTTTCTGCAGGCGTGCGGCATCGACGACGCCAGCGTGGACGTCTGGGTGTTCACCTGGCGTCGGCTGGTGGCGCTGAAGCGGTCGCCCGAGGTCGCGGGATGGATGGGAGGCATGATCCCGGCGTCCCGCTCCTGACACGCGCGACCCACTGAGAACCGGAATGGGGCCCCACCCCAACGGGTCGGGAGGGCCGACTCAAACAACCGAGCCCACGTTGGCAGAGTGGGCGGGGTGCGGGA
>NZ_JBHWBS010000040.1:14760-17094 GCF_042735655.1 Streptomyces sp. NPDC059567
GGTCTCCCAGAGCAGGTCGTCACCGCCCGAGGCCTTCTTGACGGCCGACCGCCACACAGCGGGCCGCCGCGCGGCGGCCGGGGGGCCCCCCGCGCCCCCCCCGCCCCGCGCCCCCGCCCCCCCCGCGGCGCCCCCCCCTTCCGCATTCATCCCCTGCGGACCTGGGTTCCCGGTGGGCGGCGTTGCCTGGCGCGGACGGCCGTGGCCACGACGATGCGGTGGCGCGCCAGGTGATGCCGACCGAAGCGGGGTCTGGGGGGCCTTCGCCGGCCAATGCAGTTGCCTTCGAGGTGAGGAGATCGTTGCCCCGCGTGTGGCGGGGTGGGGCGCGGGGCGACGGAGCCCGCGTCAGATCTTCGCGAGGGCGCCGGCCAGGGATTCGGGTGGGAAGGCCATCTCGCTGGCGTCCAGCAGCCGGCGGAGCGAGGGGAACTCGTAGGTGCGGTAGCCGGTGATCACGATCTCCTTGGCGCGGAGGGCGGACATCGCGGACTCCACGGAGCCGATGCTCAGGCCGAGGGCGTCCGCGAGGTCACTCTGGGAGGGGCCTTCGACCATGAAGTCGTACTTCTTACCGGGCACCGCACAGTGCATGACGAGGTGGCCCAGCAGACCGGCAAGCCGCTGCTCGGACTTGAGGTTGTGCCGGTTGTAGATCCTCTCGGTGGCCTCGATGCGGTCGGTGACCGATATGCCGATGGCCTTCATCAGCGCCGGGGCGGACTCGGCCACGACGCGCATCCGGTCCATCGGCATGTAGACGGTCCAGGTGTCGTTCAGGCACACCGCGGTCGGGGTGGCCATCTTCTCGTCGAAGACCTCCATGCAGCCGAGGACCGCGCCGGCGCCCAGGATGCGCACCGTGGTGGAGGCGCCGATCTGGGTCCGCTCGGCGACGCAGCCCCGCAGCACTATGTGCACCGCGGTCCCGCCCTGCGGGCCGCGCAGCTCGGCCTGCCGGCGGTGCTCCCGGGAGCTGGACTGGGCCAGCTCCTTGAAGCTGGCGCGCAGATCGGCGGGAAGCTCGCGCATGAAGGGGTTGCGCTCGAACACGCTGCTGAGCCGGAAAGGGCGCTTGTCGCGGTCGATGCGGCCGGTGGTGATGTCGATCTCGTAGAAACGGGACCCGACCTGCAGGGGCTCGTTTCGCTTCCAGAACGTCATCACTTCACCGCCGGGACCGTGTTGGGGTTGGCGGGGACGGTCACCGGCGGCTGGGCCTGGGGCTGGAGGGCGTCGAAGGCCTTGGGGAGCGCGATCACGAGGCCGATGATCGCCACGATCACGGTGGCGATGCGCGCGGGGGTGAAGCGCAGCGTGCGGACGGTGTAGGCGATGGTGGCCGCAATGATCGCGACGATCAAAACGGCAGCGACAAGGAACGTCATTATTCCTCTGGATTCGTTGCTATGGGATCGGGTCTGGCGCCATGCAGTTGTTGTGCTGGCGAAGAGGGACCGGATTGGTGAGTTCCGGTCAACTCCTCGCCCCCGGGCTGCTATCAAGCTGTTCGGGGGCATCGACGATATCCCACGGATGGACGCAACTTGTCACCCACACGGGTGCGTGGCGCCCCTCCCTGCTTCACAGGGTTCCAGAGGGGGCTAATCCCCCAATGGAGGGGGTTCAGGGCCCTACTCTTGGGTAACCCCCAACTTTCGGGGATTCTTCGCACGGCCTAGGCCATACATTGAGGGCGCTGACGTTGCGACTTTGATCGGGTCTGGCGCCAGCAGTCGGGCATGAGCTCCGGGGGGTGGTGCCCTCGGAGCCGCCCGACGCTTGACCAATGGGCCTCTGCACGGGGTCGCACAAAATGATCAACATGTCACGACGAGTGGCGGTGCCTCTATCAAGTTGAGGGCGTCGCCACTCTCCTGTTTTTTGGGGACGATCGATCACGTCGTTCGGATTCCGTACCCCGGTAAGGGGTGCAGGGCAGGTCACTCACTACGCTCAACGCGCTTTCCGGGTTCAAAACTGCGCGCGAGACATGAGTCACATCGACTAAATCCGTTGCGCTTTAACGTTTCTGACCAGCGGTCATGTATTGGGCTCCTGGAACCGGGGGCGTGGCCTCGGCCGGCGGAGCTCCGGCAGCAGAAAGGCGCGCACACACGGTCGAGAAGTCGTACACCTCGTGGCGTCCGGGAGGTCGCTGCTCACCGACGTCCAGCTGATCGACGGCTCTTTCGCCGCCGATCAGCTCGACCGCTACTTGCAGATCTCTCGGCCACAGCAGACCGGTGCCCCGCGTACGTGGCCAGTTCCACGGCGAACCGCAGCCACGCCGCCCGGCCCCGCCAGGACAGTCCGGCACCCGTCAACAGGCCC
>NZ_JBHWBS010000040.1:17104-43094 GCF_042735655.1 Streptomyces sp. NPDC059567
CTGCCCCGCCGCCCCGCCCCCCACCCCCACCCCCCGACTCTCTTAGAGCTACACCCCCCCCGCCCGCGCGGCGGCGCCCCGGCCGCCCGCCCGCCCCCCCCCGGGCGCGAGCACCCTGGCGCTGGGTTCGCTCGGTTATCCACAGAGTCCCGGTTGTCCACGGCTCTTCATGTCGCGGGGGTGGGCGGTGGGACGATCGAGTCACTGCAAGATCGACTGATCGGGGGAAGCCGATGCTGTCCGACACCATGATTGCGCTCGACTCGTCTGAGCCAAGGCAGGTACTTGCCGCGGCCTGGGACGCGTTCGACGTGGCTAGGAGGGTCGCCGACACCATCACCTGGGAGGCCGGAGCCGACGAGCTGCAGGCGCTCGCCGCTGCTCAGTCCTGCGCGGCTGGCCGGGCGTTGCTCCCCTTGCCCGAGTCCGGCCGGCCGGTGGACACGCCGATCGTGGAAGCGGGCCCCGAAGGGCTCGATCCGTGGATCGACCTGCTGCACCAGGTAGATGCCTCGCTCGCACGGCTGAGCGATGGGCAGAGCACCGAGGCGCGCGGAGCGCTGGTGGAGGCCGCTGGCCACGCTGCCGCCGGCGCCGTGGCCCTCGCGTCCGTACGGCGGCGCTAGTGCCGACCCTGGGGGACCTCTTCGACACGGCGGACGCCCACCTGGAGGCTGCGGTCAGTACACCGCTCGGCGTGGTGAGTCCCGGCCAGAGGGCTGCGCTCGCCGAAGACCTCGACAGCTTGATCACGCGGCTGCATGGAGAGTCGGAGAGGGGGCACTCGCCGAAGACGAGCGATCTCGTGCTGCACCTGGAGGAGGCGCAGGCATCCCTCCAAGCCGCCCGTCTGCTGCTGCCCGCGTCCGACAGGACGGGTCTGGGGCTGGTCGGCGCGGGCATCTCCGAGGCCACGCGCGCAGTCACGGCCGTCCGCGACCTGATCGAAAGTCATCGTGGTCCTGACCGGGCGCCGTTGACGCCCTACGCGCACGCCTTCAGCAGCCAGTCGGCCCTGGACTATCTGGCCGGGCGGACCGCTGGTCTCGCGTGGCAGGCAGGGCGTGCGGCTCTGCGGCTGTCGCAGGGTGTCGACGACCTGGCGGTGGTGGAGGCTTTCGCCGACGTGCGTGGATCGCTGAACCGGGCTTCCGCGCTGGGGCGTCTTGACGCGTCGGCGGCGAATGCGGCCATCGCCGCGTTTCCGATGGCGTTGCCGGTCGAGCCGGTGCAGGCGTCGCCGGACGACCTCACCAGGTTGGTGACCACTCGGCTGTCCGAGGACTGCGAGCGGCTGTCCCGTGCGGCATTCGAGTCCCTGTACGGCATCGCCGACCATACGTTGAGCGGCTCGGACCTGCAGCAGCTGTCGCGGTGGACGTCGATGAGCCGACTGCTGTCCGGCCGCGTGCTGCTGCGCGTTGCCGAGCAGCACCCGGACGACGGCCTCGCAGCCTCGTTGCGCGAATCAGCCGGCAGGCTGCGGGAGTCGGCGCAGGCGTGGCAGCAGGCGGCGGCCGCTTGGGATCGGGTCGTCGACGCTGCCGATCCCCGCGCCCACCCAGAGCTCCCGCCGCCGAGCTACGCGATCGTGCAGCGCGGCGACGTCGTCCGGCTGCCGCAGGTGGTTCCGCACCCCGCAACCGTCATCGCCCACACCTCCGCGGTCCGGGTCGGACAGCTGCTGTTCGGGGCGGATTGGCGACCGGAGGGCGGTAGGCCGGGGGAGGCCCGGCCTGCCGCCTCGATCCTCGAGGACGCCGGCGGGGAGGGAACACTCGCCGCCACGCTGTACCGGCTGCCCACGACAGGGTGGCAGGTGGCGGTGGCCGCCCCGGTGACCATTCAGCGGATCCAGACGCGTCTGGTCACGGACTCGATCGAGCGCCGGCCGCAGGGCCTCGATCCCCAGCTGCGGTTCTATCCGGTCCACCCTCGGCAGGTGGAATCGCTGACCGGAGCGTACGACGCGGTGCTGCGCGCCGAGCAGAACACCGCCGTGGCGCTGCTGACGGCCGCGCAGTTGACGGGGACGGCTGTTCCCCGGGCCGCTCTCGACGCGGCCGCCCATCAGATGATGGCCGCCAGTCGGGGGTGGACCGACCAGACCGCGGCGCCTCCTCCGCAGGCTCCGCAGGTGGCCCGGCCCGCCATACCCGCCGAGTCCCGTTCCGGGCTGAGCCGGTAGCCGCCCCGGTCTTGGTGGCACGTCGCGCCTTGGCGCCGCATCACAGGCCCAGGCCGGGGCCCGCCTGCTGCGGTCCGCCGACGCGAGGGCCATCTCTGCGTGCGGCTGGCGGGTTCGCCTGGGTGACGGTGAGGGCCTGAAGGTGTTGGCGGGCGAGCTGCTCGGCGTGCTGCTGCTTCGGGTCGAGCGCGGTGCGACGCTGCTGCTCATTGGCGATGGCGTCCAGCAGATGCTGGGCGTCATCGAGGCGCTGCTGCGGGGCTCCCCAGACGGCGACGGCGGCGATCCACCGGTCGTGGTGCATCGCGTCCCGGACACGGCGGAGCTCGCCCGGCGGCGTGCCCGCCTCGCGGAGCTCGTCGAGTCGGGCGGCGTTCGCTCCTGTGGTGTGTGCGCCCTTCAGCGCATCGACGCGTGCCTTGGCGCTGTCGAGTTCCTGCTTGGCCTGCTCGATCAGCCGGATCGTGTCGCTCTTGCGTGCAGCGAGCTGGGTGTCGTCGTGCACGGTGAGGGGGTTGATCACGGGAACGGCCCGCTGCTCGATGCTGTTCAGCAGCGGCGCCCACTCGCCTGACAGCTCGGCCCGCAGCCGCCCCTGGGTCTGAAGAAACCGGGCACTCTCTGCTGTGCTCCACGCTCGCTGGCGTTCGGCGACCATGGTCTGCCGGGTGGCGACGCCGAAGCCCCACCCCTCGGTGGTGAGCTCGTTCATGTGCACGATCTCGCCTGTGCGGCGGGCCACATAGACCATGTCGACGGCGTGCTTTCGGTCGATGCCGTCCGCCGTGTTCAGGACGCCCGAGTACCCCTGATCGTGAATCTTGGGCGGGACCCACCGGCCGTAGCCGATCTGGTCGGGCTGGCGGGCCTGGTGGTAGCGGTTGATGATGCCCTGCAGGCTCATGGCCTCATGGGTGGCGACAAAGACGACACCCACCTGGTAGCCGGCGCGCCGGAACTCACCGAAGCGCTCCAGGGCCCAGCCCGGCCCGGCGAGCGGGGCGCTGACGACGACGTCCAGGCGCTGCGCGCGCAGCAGGCGGGCAGACCGCGTCCACCAGCGTCCCTTGAGGTCTTCGCCGGTCAGGAAGGCGGCGGTGAGGTCGTTGTCCCGGCTCCACTCTTCATGGCGTGGGTGGCGGGCCAAGAGCTCGTCGCCGTCAAGCGGGAACGCTGTCGTGCGTCCGAGGCGCTCCAGAACCGCGCTCTGCACAGAGCTCTTGCCCGCTCCGGGCTGGCCGCCCACGAACAGCACGACCGGGTTCTCCCGTGGCTCTCCCGTCAGGGAGGGACGGATCAGCTCGTTGAACAGGAGAGCGTTGTCCCGGGCGGACAGCGGCTTGGGATAGAGGTCGCCGACACTCATACGACCTCACCTCGGACCGTGCGGAGCCGGGCCGGGTACTCCCGGCGAATGCGCTCGACCGTCTCCGTGTCGCGGACGCTTAAGGTCCGCCGCTCGGTCACGCAGGTCTGCTGCTCGACCCGCAGCTGCATCGCGGCCTCCCCCTCGGCGGCCGCGATACGGGCGCTGTAGGCGCTGATCAAGGCATCGAGCAGCCCGCGTGCAGCTTCGAACCCGTCGATGTCGTCCAGCGACCACTCGCCCATGCCGGTCGGAGCCAACAGTCCCGACTTCCACTCGCTAGCGTTCACGTGCTTCCCCCTCTACGCCCCGACCGGGGCCTCATTGGTGAACTCTTCTGACGGCGCCGCACCGTTCCGGGCAGACTCGGCGGTGTCCTCACCGGCCTGAATGAAGGAACCGTGCCATGACCACCGACTGGTACAAGAGCTCGTACAGCCTGAACGAAGACGCTGCCTGCGTGGAGGTCGCCCACTCCCACGGTGAGCTGACCCAAGTACGCGACTCGAAGGTGGACGGCGGTCCCGTGGTGCGGCTGTCGAACACTGCCTGGCGCCGGTTCCTCGCGCACTCCAAGACCGAGACCGCCGGCTGACCTGACCGCAGCGGCGGGCAGCCGGCTACGCCGACGCACGCGGTCCCCGACGCGGTTCGGGGGCGGCAGTGGCCACGCGGGGCGCTGCCTGCGCAACAGCTTGGACGGCTGGGGACTGGGCGGCGGCGCCCGGCAGGGTCACGGCGAGCCGTGCACCGTGGCTGCCGGCGGCCGTGGCGACCGCCTGGAGTGCGGCCACGTCACCCGGGGCGAATCGGCCGGAGGCGACGGCCGCCTCGACGAGGGCCTGCGCCCGTACGGCGGCGTCGCCGTACGGGCCGGCGGCTGGCCCCGGACCGGATTCCAGGCGCTCGGACGGAAGCCGCTGCCACGCCTGCCGGAACGCGTCGACCCGCGGATGGTCCGAGGAGCCCAGTTCCTTGCCCATGGGAGTCTGAGCCCACTCCCGGAACGCCTCGCCGACCCGTTGCGTAGCGTGCAACGCCTCTTCTCGGTTCGCGTAGGGGAGCACGGCGCCTGTGCGTTCAGATCGTGCAGCCGGAGGGCGGGACTCTCCGGGCAACACCGCCTTCTCCTCCTGCCCGGAAGCCTGCTCCGTCGTCCGTTCCAACTGTTCAGAGCGCTGGGGGCCCGTGGACGGCGGTGTGCTGTAGGTGAGCGCGGTCTCCGACAGCTTCATCAGGGCGTCGGCACTCGGGAGCTCTCCGGCGGTGCTCTGGCGCAGGTTGTCCGCCAGCTCGTTCGCCCACCGTCCAATCGTGGAGGCGGCCCGGATGGCGACGCTCTTCCACCAGCCTTGGAAGCGGACATCCTCCCGAAGCGCGTCCCAGTACCGGCCGGCCTTCTCCTTGAAGACGTTCCAGAGATGGCCGACGGCACCCCGGACCGTCTGGATGCGCTGCCATTCCGGCGCGTCACGAAACGCGTCGGCGTGCTCATCCACCTTGTCCAGAGCCGCATTGACGGCGGCCGCGTTCTCGGACGTGGTCAAGGAGCCCGGTTCTGGATCCGTGGGCACCGCCGGCGCCCTGGGGAGCATCGGCGCGTTGTCGACGGCTTCGTCGAGCTCCCGTGCCCGTGCCGCTACGACCTCCTGGACCTCGGCACGCGTGGCTTGCTCGTCCGGCACCAGATCGTCGAAGGCCGCGAGCGCGTCGTCCAGCTCGGCCGGCTCCCCCCAGCCGTATTCGTCGAAGACGTCCTCGGGCATCGCGATGTTCATCGTCGGCTCCTCCGGCGCGTGCGGTTCGGTTTCGTCGGTCGTGACGGGAGCGCGGCCGGCTGGGGTGCGCACGCGCCAGATGGCGTTGCCGTCCGTGGGCTCGTACAGGACGTCGCCACGCTGCTCCCAGCGCCCGGCGGGCAGGTCGTTTCCGGTCCACAGCGGTAGTGGTGGATGTCGCCGGGTCTGGCGCGGCTCGGTACCCATCGCTGGCTGGACGTCGGCCGGGGCGTCGCGGGTGGGCGTCTCCAACTGCTGTTCCTCCTCGGCGTCGGGCAGGAAGAGTGCGGTGTCGCTGGGTGGGGCTTCCTCCGTCTGCTGCGCGGCGGCAGGTGGGTCGGCGGTCTCCCGCTACAGAGGCGGGTCGGTCTCACCGGCCAGGCGCTGGGCCTCGGCGGCGGCCGGGTGCGCGGCTGGAGCCGTGGTCATGGGGGAGGTCTGCAGGAAGTGCGTGAAGTCCTCGCTGCGGTCCGGCACGTGGGGCGTCGGTGCTGGCTGGTGGCTGGTGGCGCAGGCCGGGAGGCTCAGCCGGGGCGTCAGTGCGTGCAGGGTGTTGACCCAGTCCGCTTCGCCGAGTTCCCGGCCGGGCGCGTCCGGCCCGGCGTAGGTGCGGACCCAGCCCACGTACAGCGCGGTCAGGTGCTCGACGACGGGCGGGTGGCGGTACCAGCAGGTGGGGATGGCGTTGTGCAGCTCGAAGGTGGCACGCAGCCAGTCCACCCATGCGGCGAGTTCACGCAGCCGCTGGCGGCGGTCGGCCGGCTCCATGGCCGCCCAGACCCAGCGCCGGGGCGGGGCCTTTGCGGCTGCGGGCAGACCGGGCCAGAGGGCGGCTGGGTTGAGCAGGTCGTCAGACACTGGCGGCGGTCTCCTTCTCCAGCGGCACACCTGCGGTGGGGGCGTTGGCGAGGTAGCGCTTGAGGTCCTTGTCGCGGAATGTCAGCCGCATCTTGATCTTGATGGGGGCCTGGTTGGCGTACTGGGCGATCGCGGTGAAGTCCTGCAGCTGCTGGAGCGAGTGGATCGGGGCGAGGTCGGTCTCGGTGGGCGAGGTGTTCGTGGTGGCGGTGCCGGAACCACGGCTGTGCGAGGTCCTCATCACCTCGGTACGGCCGTAGAGGCCGGAGAAGTAGCGCAGGGTCTCCAGGTCGCCGCAGCCGGGCAGCAGGAGCCGTAGCCCGGAGGCGGACAGCACAGTGTTCGCCTTCTGCGTGCCGAGGACTTCGCGGAGCTGGCTGAGGTCGTGCCAGACGGTCAGGATGACGATGCCCATGCCGCGGCCGGTGGTGAGGATGTTCGGCAGACGCGGGTAGCGGAGCATGTTCCCGGCCTCGTCGACGAGGACGCCGAGGGCCGGGTCGAGGGGCTTGCCGGTGGTGTTGTACCGGACTTCGGCCCCGTGAATGATCGAGGCGATGATCGAGGTGAGCAGCGGTGCGAACCGGTCCGCGTCGGACTCGGACGCGATCAGGCACACGGTGCCGTTGCGGTCCAAGAGCTCTTCGACGGTGAAGTCGGTGCCGGCCGACGTCTCGCGAACCTCCTCGTCGGCGTAGACGCGGGCCAGGACGTTCAGGCTGAACTGGATGGAGCCGATGCCGTCCTCGTGCAGGCGCAGCCAGGGTGAGGCGTAGTCGTCGGCGACCTCGGTGTATCCGTGCTGCAGCAGGATCGCCTTGACGTGGTCGACGGCGTCCTTGCCCAGGCCGAGCCAGCGCCGCATCGCGGTGACGCCGCCGCCGGACAGGTTGGCGGCCAGCAGGATGCCCTTGAGGACACTCTTGGCCTGGTCGATCCAGGGGGCGGAGCGTTTGTCGTCGCCGGTGGAGGCGGCCTCCGCCATCCATGCCGCCATCCGATCGGCGGCGCGGGCGTCGGTGCAGTAGTCCACCGGAGACCACCGGTGGGTCGTGCGGCCGGGGATGCCGGCCGGGGCGATGACCCATACCGGGCCCAGGTGGCGGCGCCGGGCGTAGATGACGTCGAGGTCTGCGGCCTTGGTGGTCGTCACCACGACGGGGCCGGCCCACTCGGCGGCGTTCGGCAGCAGCAGCCCCGTCGTCTTCGCGGAGCCGGGCGTGCCGAACGCGGTTGCAGAGATGTTGGGCTGCCCGGCCACGATCCTGTTGGTGTGCTTGCCCCGGCCTGCGGTGATGCGGTTGGTCCGGCGCGCAGGGTCTGCGTGCGCGGCAAGCTTGCGCTCGACCTTCGCGCCGCCCCACTGGGCGCCGCCGACGCTGCCGTGGGCGGTGAGAGCGGTGACGGCTTTGACGAGCAGGAGCAGGACCGTGACGACCAGCAGCGCGGTCAGTGTGTAGAACAGCCAGGCCGGCGGCTCCGGGTCGTAGACGCGGCCGGGGCCGCGCACGAGGGAGAGCATCACCGTCTCGGGAATCGATGCGGTGCTGCGGGCCCAGCCGCGCCCGGACAGCAGCGAGGCCAGTGGCGCGGCGAGCGTGACCGAGCCTCCGACGGTGACGAGCAGGCCGGCTCCGTAGGCGGCGAGCAGCGTGTTGTCGTCGAGGCCGGCTGCGGTGCCTGCCTTGCTCACTTCAGATCACCATCTTCTCGTCGGTCTCGAAGAGCTGTTCCTCGGCGTGAGACAGGACGAGTTGGACGGCGTGGGAGCCTCCGCCCCGGCCGACCTTCCACAGGGCGCGGCCGCGCTGGCCGGCTCCCCAGGAGCTGATCAGGTCGCATTCGGCGTCGGTCAGCCCGATCACCTCGCGGGTCAGCCGCAGTGGCCGGGTGTCCTGGGCGAGTTGGATGCGGGTCTCACAGCTGGAGATCAGGTCCTTGGCGATGTTCACCGCTTCGGAGCCGGCCGCTCCCACGGACTCGAAGTCCGAGAGCCGGTGGGTGGCGAGGACCTGGATGGTGCCGGACGCGCGCGACAGGCGCAGGTCGGCGTCGATCTTCTTGACCATGGCCGCTCCACCGGAACGCATCTGGCGCCACAGCTCGTCGCGGACGACCAGCCAGGGGCGGCCCCCGGGGCGGTCGATGGCGGCCTGGGCCCAGGAGCTGACGCAGGACAGGACCATGGCGACGGTCTCGTCGCCGTAGCCCTCCAGGGCGCTGATGTCGACGGACTGGATCGGGGCGTCCCAGTCGAGGCTGATGGAGGTCTGCTGGTCGAACAGGCCGCCGAGGTGGCCGGTCACCATCCCGCCGAGCGCGGAGCGGATGGACGCCATCTGCTCGCGGGCCAGCTGCACCTCGTCGTCGCGCACGCGCAGTTCGCGGGCCATGGCCTGCGTGGGGTCGCGCAGCTTGTCGTACACCAGCGGCAGCGTGGGCACCGACAGCGTGCTCTGCCCGTACAGCTCGCCGGTGACCTCGCGGACCGCGACGTCGAGCGCTTCCTCCTCCTGCGGCTGCAGGGACCGGCGCAGCTGGAGCTCCAGCAGGGCTTTGAGGAGCGTCAGGCGACGCCGGTGGATCTCCTGGAGCCGCGAGCGGAGTTCGACCGGATCGGTGACCTTGTCCAAGCCGGCGCCGAGCGGGCCGGCGTCGAGCGGGTTGAGCCGCCCGGGCAGGCCGGGCCCCAGGCGCACGGGTTCGACGCCGAGGTGGCGGCACAGGGCGGCGTACTCGCCTTTGACGTCGCCCGCGATCAGGCTGCGGTGGCCGAACGCCATGAGCCGGAAGCACAGCGCCTTGACGTGCGCGCTCTTCCCGGAGCCCGGAATGCCGGTGATCATGACGTTCGGGTTGGTCACCAGTCCTTCCCTCACCCAGACGGAGGGGTGGGCGGAGAACGCTTCGGTGGTCAGGGTGTTCTGACCCATGAAGGCTCCGACCGCCGGCAGTGACGCGGCGTGCAGGAACGGGTAGGCGCCTGCGGCGTTGGCGGTGTCGGCCCGTACGACCTCACCCCGGGGGATCGACGCGGCACGGCCGGCGTAGGGGTGTGACCAGCCCTTCTTCGGGGCGAGCCGCATCGCCGTCTCGGGATCCTCGAGCATTCGCGCACGGCGCTGCTCGCGGGCAGACGGCGCCTGCGGCGGGACGGTCTTGCGTTCCGTGCCAGCGGGCATCAGCGGGGAGGCGTCCAGCAGGGTGGCGTCGGCTCGGCGACGTGTGCGCAGCAAGCCCATCAGAAGCCCACCCGCCGGTCCGGAAGGCCCTGCCCGAGGGGCAGCGCGGCGATCGCGAAGCCGACGTCCTGGCTGCCCCACATGCGGCGCAGCTCCAGGCCGGCCGCCGAGGCGTCCGCGGTCAACTCGGCGCACGCAGTCTCCAGCTCGCCGACGTCGGTGACGGTGACGGCCAGGACGGCGGTCATCCGCATGACGCCCTGTCCCGCGGCCCGCGCCATGTCCTGGCGGCGGGCCGTCTCGACCTCGCGGCGCTCGTCCTCGGACTCGTCGCGGCCGGTCTTGGCCCGGAAGTAGCGGGCGCTGGACCGCTTCGCCTTCTCCTTCGACAGCTCCTGCCGGGCCCGGCGCGGGCCCATCGGCTCATAGACGATGCTCAGCGACCGGCGGGCGTTCTGTTTCGGCCGCAGCAGCGGCTGCAGGAAGGTGGCGTGCACCTCGGACTGGGGCCAGCCGCGGACCTGGTACGAGACAGAGTGCGCGCCGTCGTGCTCGTAGGCGCCCATGCCGGTGACGGCGTAGGCGGGGCCGGCGAGCTCCGGAGCGACGCCGGACTCGGTGCCCTGCCAGTCCGGCTGCTGCGCGGCCGCGGCGCGGGTGGCGAATTCGACCTGGCTGGTCGGTTCGTAGGCGGTGCGCAGCGTGCGGGCGACGCCGCGGGGGGTGAGCCATTCGACCACCTGCAGGCTCGCGGTGCTCAGTCCCCCGTGCATGGTGCTGATCTCGCGAACCAGGACTGCCGCGGCGCCGATCTGCCCGCCGCCGGCGCCCTTGATGGCCAGGCGGGCCCGGCTCGAGGAGAGCGTCACCGAAAGGTACGTCTCGCGGGTCGTGGCGGCCGGCCCGGCGCCTTCCATCAGCTCCGACAGCGCCTTCACAGCGGCCGGCGGGGCGTCGGGGGAGAGGTGCCGGGAGGTCCACGACCGCAGGGCCGCCCCGTCGTCGGGCAGGCAGCGCTGATGAACGGCGATCCGGGTGATCGGCGAGTCCTCGGTGCAGTAGGCGCGCAGGAAGCCCGCCCAAGTCGCCACGCGGGTGGACTGCTTGTCGGTGTCGACCAGGGCCAGGCCGGGGAACGTGATGCGAGCAATGGCCGTATAGGTGCCGGCCATCGGGTCGTGCACGATGCCCAGGCGGCCGCCGAGACCGTCGGGGGCCTCCAGGATGCGCAGGCGCGCAATGATGCCCGGCAGGTCCATCGGCTGCTCGCCGGTGGTCTGCGAACGGGGGGCGTACGCCCCGGACATGAAGATGTTCTGCTTTCGGGCCACGGCGATCTGATGCCTTACTGCCAGGAGAATCCACTCGTCGGCGCTCAGTCCCAGCACTCGCCCGAAGGCGAGGACCAGGAGGGTCAGGGCGATCGGCAGGCAAAGGCCGGCGGCGCTCCAACTGCCCAGGTTGATCGGGATGAGGGTGACCACCGAGGCGGCTGCCACCATGGCGAAGCCGGGGCCGGACAGGTTGCCCATGAACCCGGACTTCTCGCTCTGCCAGCCGCCGTACGTCACTGGTTGGGACGACATCGAATCAGTCCTCCTTCACGGGCTGAGGTGCTGGCGAGCGCTGGGCCGGCAGCGTCTCGGCGGGGCGCTGCGGCGCGGGTGAAGGCGTGCTCGATGGCCCGCCGCCCGGCTCGGGGAATCCCGAGCGCCGGGCGATGACGACGTGTCGGCCGCCGGGCGAGCCGTGGTCGAGGCCCGCGTGCGCGGCGGTATTCGCCATGCCGGACTCCAGCGCGTCCTTGCCCGCCGCGGCGACCTGCAGGGGAAGCGCGACCGTCGCGAGTGCCTTCGAACCGAACGTGCGGGTCCCGGCGGAGCGGGCGAACCCGCTCTGGCTTTCGGGGACGGGGATTTGGTTGTTCTCGCGCTCCAGGGCGCGGGTATAGCCGCTGCCGCCGCCGACCGCTCCGGCTCCGCCGAGCTCGGGCCGGTACCCGCCCTGGCTGGAGCCGGCCGAGGAGCCGAACGTGCTGAGCAGTCCGGAGGCGATCGAGTTGCCGCCGCCGTTGGTGGTGAAGGTCATGAACTTGGCGAGGACGGGCCACGCGATACAGGCGAGCAAGAAGATCACTAGGCCGACGAGCATGTTCTGGACGCCTCGCCCCTCCGACATGGCGAAGAAGCCGATGCTGAAGCACAGCACGATCGCGGGCTTCATCAGGATGAGCGCGATCAGGGCGTTGCGGGCTTTGGGCCACCACTCGGCGGTGGCGTCCGACATCTGTCCGGCGAGCACGATCGGCATGGTCGCCACGAGGATCATGATTCCGGCTTGGCGGAGGAGGACCTCCAGCCAGAGGGCGGCGATCGCGATGATGCAGACGATGCCCACGACGATGATCACGCCAACGGCGGACGCGGTGATCGTCTCTCCGGCGATCAGTGAGCCGCCGATGGTGGCGCCCCCACCGCCTCCGGCGATCAGCCCGCCGAACATCTTGCCCAGCTGCTGCTGCATGGCCTTGGTGGCAGCACCTTCTCCGCTGCCGCCGCCGTCGAAGCTGTAGTTGATGATCCACGTGCTGATGGCGTCCGCGAGACCGAGCGCGGCCTGCGTTCCGGTCCAGTAGACCGAGGAGATCACCGCCCACTTGGCCAGTCCCACGACCGCGGTGGCTGCCGGCTCGCCCTGGTGCGAGATGCTGACCTTGCCCCACTGGAGCAGCAGCAGGAACGTGGCGATGACTGCGGACAGTGCGGTGGCGATGCCCCAGACCTTGCCGACACCGGTGTCGTCCAGGTCGATCGTGGAGGCGCTGTTGAAGATCTTCGCGAACTCTTCCAGCAGCCAGACGACGGCCTTGCCGATGTAGTTGGCGGCCTCCTTCAGGGCGTCAGAGGCGAGCTCGGAGATCTTTCCGGCTACCCAGTCGAGCGGGCCGTCGGTCGGCAGCGGGTACTTCTCGTACGCCTTCTGCTTGCAGTCGAGGAACGTCCCGCCCTTCTCGACGCAGGCGGCGAGCATCGCGTTGCGCTTCTCGAAGTCCTTCTGGTCCCTGGTCTCCTTCTGCCACTTGGCCAGCTGGCGCTTCTCGAAGGCCTTGCGGTCCTCCTCGGGGCAGGCAGAGGAACCTGTGCCATCGGGGCCCTCGCATATGCCGATCGACCCGGGCAGTTCGCCCGGCTCGGCCGGGCGGCAACCTTCGACCTGAGGGTCGTCGACCAGGCAATACTTGCCCTGAGTGTCGATGCCGACGCTGTCGCCGGCCTCGACCCACTCCTTCGGGATCGGGTCGGGCGGCCCGACGTCGGCATGGGCACGCGGATTGTCGGCCATGGCGGTAGGGGCGGTGACTAACGCTCCCGCCCAGCACGTCCATACGGCGAGCAGCAGGCACAGCGCGCGGGCGTAGCGCCGCGCGGTGCGGTCAGTCCTCACGCAGCACCTGCCACCAGCCGTCCTGCCAGGCGTAGGGAGAGTCCGGGGCATAGGCGACCGGGTAGGTCCGCTTCGCCCAGAGCTTCGGCTCGTTGGTGAGCTTCCAGGCGCCGTTCTGCCACTTCAGGATCAGGTCGGAGGTCTCGTCCCTGAGCGGGTTCTTGTCGGCGCCCCCGTCCGGGCCGGTCGCGTACCGGTCGTAGACGAGCCAGACGTGGATGGCGTCGCCCAGCGGCAGGCCGTCGGCTCGGATGGTCTTGGCGCGTACCGCCTTGACGCTTGTGGTGAAGGTCAGGCCGGCCGGGTTGCCGCCGGAGGGCGGCAGGCCCGCACCTTCGCGGAGCTTGCGGACCTGGCTGACCCTCTCGTCGACGTACCCCGGGGCGTCGGGGGATACGGCGGCTTCCAGTTGCTGCCGGGCCTTCTGGTCGTCCAGGAGCGCGTACTCCTCGGTGAAGTAGACGGCCGTGCTGATGGCGCCCTTGGTGTTGTGGGGGAAGCCCGTGGAGATCCCGTTGGCCTGGCCGGTCGGGGCGACCAAGTGGAACGGCTTGGCCTTCGCCGGCGTCATGTCCTTGTTCCACAGGCCGCTGGGCGAGGGCGCCGGGGTGCTGGCGGACGGCTTCGCCGCGGGCGGTGCTGCCTTGTCGTCCGAGCCCAGGACGCCAACTGCGGCCACTGCTCCGGCCGCGACGGCGGCGGCAAGGAGGACGCCGATCCCGGCGAGGGTGAACTTGGCGCGGCGGGCGCTTCGGTCATGGTTCTGCACCGGCCTCACCCCTTGCCCGTCATGTTGTAGAACGCCATGACGAGCGAGGCGGTCAGACCGATCCCGCCCGCTCCGATCAGGGACCACAGGATGCCCTGCTTGCCACGCGCCGCCAGGGCGGCGCGTTCGGTGTTGTGACCCACGGCCACCAGGCCCCAGCCGACTAGCCCTCCCAGGACCGCGGCGGCCAGGCCGAGGCCGGCGGTCCACGCCAGCACGGTCTGGACCGGAGTGCTCACCTCGGCGGGCAGCGACGGGGTGTAGGGCGGTACCGGGCCGTCTGCGAGGACGTGGACGTGCGGGTCGGCGGCAAGGGCGGACATCGTGTTCAGGAGCTGACTCATAGCCAAATACCTCGTCAGGAAGCAGGAGCGACAGGGTGGGGGAGGGGGACCGGGATCGGGGCCGCGGGCAGCGGCGTCCCCCACGCGTGGTGAGCGGTGTCGAGTACGGCGGCCGCGATCCGGGCGGCGGCCTGCCGTGTCTTGCTGCGGGTCCGCAGCGGTTCGCGCAGTCCGTGAGCACGGATCTGCGGGTCGAAGGGAAGGTGCACCACGGCCGAGGTCCGCGCGGCGAGCATGGTGGCGGCGGCCCGCACGACCGGGGCCGGGCGTCCGTCGGTCGCGGCCACCAGGACCACAACCACCCGTTGCAGCGGCATTCCTTCGGCGTGCAGGACCATGGCCGCCTGCTGCAGGGCTTGGACGCCGCTGGCGGTGGCCGCGGCACAGAGGACGGGCACCGCGTAAGGCAGCTCGCCCCAGCCCTGGGTCTGTCCCGGCCGGTTGTCGCAGCGGGCTGCGAGGACGTCGTGGGCGACAGGGTGGGCGGTGTCGGCGACGACGGCCTGCCAGCCCCCGATCGCCGCGAGTTGGTACCACGCGGCCGGCTGTTCGGGCAGCTTCAGCGGCGGTGCGTGCCAGTCCCGGGTGTCGGTCAGCACCTGCCAGTGGCCAGCGGGACCGCCCCGGATCGCTCCGGCCGCAAGAACTTGGGAGCGTGTCAGCGGCCGATCCGGCGCGAGCGTAGCCAGCCCCCCGCCTTCGGGTGCGGGGCTGTTGTCCGGCCAGGGGGACGTGAGGCGGGGGGCGGTGTCGAGCACCACCGTGCGGGTGGATAACGCGAGTTCGTCAGCGAGCAGGGCAGCGACCGTCGACCTGCCGCTGCCGCCGGTTGCCGCCATCACGGGCACAACGACACGTGCCAGGTCAGGCCACTGCGGCCTGACATCGGGCGTTTTCCCCACCCATCCCCCCAAAGCCACACGCAAGCTTTACTCAAGCAAACTGCAGCCTGTCTACATTGCCCCCTGTATAGCAAGATGGATCATCGCACACCGGCCCGAGGGCATTGAACTGGATATCGAAATGTCGTACTGGTAAGCCGTGATGGCATAGTGTCACGATCCATTACGTGCATTTGTGCGGATCGGATTAGCGGGGGATCGCTACTTTCAGTGAGCAAATCCGGGCTTTGGGGGAGCGGGGTTGGGGTTCAAGCGCTTACTCGCGCTGGTGGGGTTCGGGCTGGTGATGACGCCGGTCGCCATCGGGTTGGGTCTGGTCATGCTGATCGCGGCATTCGGCGACGAGAAGGACGGCGACGTCGTCTCGCCGGTCGGCGGAGGACTGAGGATCGGCCCGGGCGGTGTGCCGGCGCAGTACGCCCAGCTGATCCTCGACGCCGCCGCTGCGTGCGATGAGGGCCTGACGCCTCAGGTCCTGGCCGCGCAGCTCAAGCAGGAGTCCGGGTTCAACCCGCGTGTCTCCAGCCCCGCCGGAGCGCAGGGCATCGCGCAGTTCATGCCCGGAACCTGGGCCACCGAGGGCCTCGACGGCAACGGAGACGGCAAGAAGGACGTCTGGGACCCGGCCGACGCCATCCCCTCGCAGGGCAGCATGATGTGCAAGCTTCTGCGTACCGCGAAGAAGCACCCCGACTACCGGGGCAGTCCCATCGAGCTTGCCCTGGCCGGCTACAACGCGGGCTGGGGCCGAGTGGACCAGTTCCGGGGGGTGCCCCCCATCTGGTGGGCACGCGAGCCCGGCCAGAAGGAAGGCCAGACGTACCACTACGTCAAGGTCATCATGCAGATGAGCGTCGAGCTCACGGCCGAGGCTCCCAGCGGCGCCATCGCACTGCCCGACGGGTACGAACTGCCCGCGGACACCCCGCCTCAGATCCAGACTGCCGTCGCCTGGGCGCTGCGGGCCAAGGGCGGCTGGTACCAGTGGGGCGGAACTTGCACCGACCCGCACAGCGACAACGTCCCCATGCACCGGTGCGACTGCTCGTCCCTGATGCAGCAGGCGTACAAGGCCGCCGGGGTGACCATCCCCCGTGTCACCTACGACCAGGTCAACACCGGCCGCCAGGTCAGCATGGACGCGCCGAAGCCCGGCGATCTCGTCTTCAACGCCGGCTCGGACGGCTCCGACGCCCGCCCCGGCCATGTCGGGATGTACATCGGAAACGACATGATCATCGAAGCGCCGCGCAGCGGCGTCCAGACCCGCATCGTCAGCTACCGCGCCTGGCGCACATCGACCAGCGCGATCACCCGCATCACCGAAGTCCGCCGGATCGTGGACTGGTGACCGCCCGTCCGACACAGGGGAGCCCCATGCACACGGAACCGCTCTACCGCCCCTGGGGCACGCCCACCACCGACTTCTGGCAGACGGCCGTCGCCATCGAGGCCGGCAGCAGCGCCCCAGCCGCCGGCCAGAGCGAGAGCGTCCGCGAGCGCCTGGTCCACGTCGCCGTGGCCGCCGCCAACGGCAACCTCGACGACGCCACCACCCTCGCCGAGAAGATCGACCGCGACGCCACTGCCGAGTACGGGGAGAGCAACCGCAACACCATCGAAGCCCGCGAAGTCCGCGGCTACCTGGCCCACCTGAGGGGAGACCAGAACGCCGCGGTCGGCTGGTACCTGCACTCGGTACGGCTCCGTGCCGGAGTGCAGGGCGCGGGCCACCCCGACACCGTAGAGGCGGCCCGGCGCGCGTACAGCCTGTGGCGGTCGGTGCCGGACGGACCCGATGCGCAACGCCTCGGCGTCGAGCTACTCGCGACGGTGACCGACGTCCTGGGCGCCGACTCGGCCGTCGCCGACCGCACCCGCGATCGGCTCGCCATGCCACGCGCCCAGGCGCTTCCCTCCTGAGTACAGATTCCTGAGCCGTCCATGGCAGGTGTGCATCAGCGTTCCGCTTCGACGGGTTCGCCCTACTCGAGGGGGATCGTGCTCTCCGGGTGCTTGCGGTCCTCGGCTGGTCGTCGTCGGCTAGCCGGAGGTATGGCTAGAGATGAGCCTGATCAAGGCTGCGACAAAGGCAAAAAGGGCCCCCCAGAGGACAAGGCCCCAGGAAATGACCTGGTTCATCAGCTCTGTAAGGCGGCGTGCGTCCTCTCCTCCGGCCTGTTCGATCTCCCGCAGAGTTCGGACCGCGTGGATGGCGGCAACCGCCCACTGGAAAGAGCGCCCCAGCCCCAAAGCAGGTCGCAAGGACACGAATAGCTGGCGAACGGCATCGGGCAGCTTGGCGCGGTCCAGCAGGTCCCTGTACTCGGCAAGCGCGAACCATGCCCGCGCGGCTGAGCCCACCGCCGCAAGGGCTGCCCCTGCGGCAGCGAACCAAAATGCGGCCAGAGTCCAGGCATCAGGCGCTTCTTCCATGTCCTCAGACGCTATGGCCGTAAACCATGGTGTGGCGTGAGGCGTGCCGAACGGCTCCAGGTCAGCGGCCGAGTGAGGGGCCGGACCTTCCCTGGGCGGGCTGCTGGTAGACGTGCACGGTCTGTGCCTGCCGTGCAACGTCACGGGCGTGCTGTCGCTGTTGGCGCTGGGCGGCCTGGAGCCGCGCGGCGCGCTGCTGGGCTTCGCGGGCGTGCTGGCCGGGGGCCTCGGCCGCCATTCGTGAGCGGAGCTCGCTCTCCTCCTGCAGATTGGCCGCCACTGCGCCGTGGCTCCGGGCGGACTCGCGGTACTGGACCACCTGGCGCTCGGCATGTTCGGCGTCCTGGGTCACGACGCGGTCGGTAGTCCGCTCGATGTCGGGGAGCCGCTGCCGCATCGCCGCGAGCTTGTCCTGGAGTTCGTTGACGGTCGGCGGAGTGCTGGTTCGGGAGCCGTGCTGCTCGAACCAGTGGATGGTCTGCGGGCTGCGGATCGCGGCCCAGGCCTCTTGCTGAGCGGTCTCAGCAGCCTGTCCTGCCCTGCGGGCCTCGGCGTGGGCCGCGTTCGCCTTCCGCTCGTGTTCGGCGCTGAGCGCACTGGTCTCCCGCCGGCTGGTACCGGCAAGTCGGAGCGCTATCCGGCTCTTCTGCTTCGCTGTCTCCAGCCTGTCGCGGATCTCCTGGGCGGAGTGCATCGCCGCGTAGGCCCTCTGCTCGTTCTGCTTCTCGGCGGCCGCGGTGGCGGCGAGCCGGTCCGCGCGGTCGAGGATGCTGGCGACCTCACGGGCCTGCTGCTGCCCAGGGGTGACCTCGGCGGCGAGCGCGGCGCGCTTGGCGTCGGCCTGGTGGGTGGTGTCGTCGGCCAAGCGCTCGGCTCGGGCGGCCTGCGCCGTGTGCTCGGCGATCAGGGAGGTAAGCCGCTGGGTGCCGACGTGCCCGTATTCGCGCTCGGCCCACGCCGGGAACTCCGGCTCTGGCTGCTGCGAATGGGCGGCCGGTCCGGTCGCCAGCATCTGCTCGCGCAGGGCGTCCAGACACGCGTCTTCGACCTGTCGGGCCGGCGGTGCCTGGTGGGGCAGAGCAGGAGCCGGCTCGAACTCCGGCGCGGCCGCGAGTTCGTCGGACACCATGCGGTCGTCGGTGTCGCCTTCTAGAGAGTCGGCGTACGCGGCGATCGCACGGTCCAGCAGCTCCTGTTCGCTGCGGGCCTCGCCGAGCCGCCGGCGGACGTCCTCGCTCTCGATGACGTCGGCGGGCAGCCACAGGTGGGTGGAGATCCGGTCACGGGAGAGCGCCGGGTACAGGGAGTTGGCGTCCGCGCCCACCCCGTAGACCAGCGTGTAGTCACAGGTGAGGCCTTGGGCCGCCGCGATGGACATCGCGTAGCCGTGCTGCAGGGTTCCGTCGGCGATCTGGTCGGCGGTGATCCAGGCCCGCTCCACCGCGTGTCCGCCGTCCTCGGCAGGGCGGCGCCATTCGACGGAGACACCGTCCTTGGCGGCGTAGGTGACCTGTCCCCGGTAGCCGTTGAGGACGTCGACGTCGCCACCGCGGCGGGTGCGGTAGTCGTTGCGCTTGATCCGGATGATGTCCCCGGCCGCAAGCTCCAGTCGTTCGCCCCCGGCCAGCGCGTAGGTGTGGCCGCCGGTGAGTTCGCCGGCCTTCTTGCGCAGTTCGCGGGCCCCGAGGTTGAGGACCTCGACGTCGGCGTTGCGCGCGGCGAGTACGACCAGGTCCTCGATCTGGTCGTGGACGTCGCCCTCCAGGCGGTCGACGGTGTCCTTCCACGCGCCGAGCATCGCGGCGTACGCGTCGTCGGGCGTCGCCACTGCGTGGACGCGGCCGTGCTCGGCGAGCATCGACAGCGCGGTGCGTCGTCCGCCGTCCAGCCACGCCTCCAGGGCGGCCCGCTCCACCGCGTCCTTCTGCCGGCGGTTCTCGCTCAGCTCCAGGCCGCCCGTGATCTCGTGGGCGCGCTTGAAGCCGCCGCCGACGCCGATCGCCTTCAGCTGTGCCCAGTCGCCGATCTCCACGACCTTCACGCCGTGCTCGGCGGCCGCCGTGAGCAGCTCGGCGACGTCGCGGTCGTCGACCATCGCGGCCTCTTCGAGGACCAGGACGTCGGTGTTCGCCATGCGTCGGCCGCCGCCACGGATGTCCATCAGCCAGGTCGCCACCGTGGCACTCGCGATGCCGGATTCGGCCTGCAGCTTGGAGGCGGCGACCGCCGCGGTGGCGGCACCGGAGACGCGAAGGCCGGCGGCCTCCCAGCCCATCCGGGCCGCGCTCATGATGGTCGTCTTGCCGGTGCCCGCCTTGCCGCGCAGCACGTCGACGCCGTGCCCGGCGGTGAGGAACCGCAGGGTCGCGGCTCGCTGCTCGCCGGACATGACGAACGGGCGGAGCGGGTCGGTGGTGCGCTGCGCCTCGAACGCGGAGACGGCAAGCTCGGCGGCCGCCACCGTGAGCTGGGCAGCGCCCTCGTCCAGCCGCTCGGCGGCCGACTCGGCAATGGTCTGTTCCGCCACCAGGATCGACGCGTGGGTGTAGCGCTGGGGGTTGGTCAGGTGCGCCATGCCCTTGGTCGGCAGCGCGACGGCCTCGCCGTCGACGACGAGCACGGCGTCGGTCAGGGCCTCGGCGGCCGCGATGTCGGGCACGCCGAACGGGCAGGCGTCGATGACGTGAGCCAGGATGTCCGCCCGCGTGACCGACTTCCTCGCCTCGGTCAGGCCGCCCTCGCGCCGCCAGATGAACGCGGCGATCTCCTCGGGGGAGGGCATGACCGGACCGCCGCCAGGGCCCGCGACGGACGGGCCATCGGGTCCTTCGGGGCCGGGGATCGCGCGGCGGATCATCGCGTCGACGTCGTCGACGACGTCCTCGGCGCGGGCCCGCCAGGCGGCCCGTACGTCCGCCTGGGTGATCGTGGCGTCCTTGCCCTCGGCGAGCTGGCGGGCGATGAGCTTCTGCTCGCCGGTCGTCGCGTCGTCGGCGGCCGCCGCGACGATCTGAGCGTTGCGGCGGGAGAACGCGCGGCGCAGGTTCTCGTCGATGCCAACGACCTCCCACGCGCCGGTCTCGGCGTGCCGCTCCCAGCGCATCCCGAACCGCTCACCGGTCACCTGCCGCAGCCGGGCCTTCACCAGGGCGTCGGCGGCGTGCGCGTGGCGCAGGATGTCGCGGCCGCCGGCCCCGACGGTGCGCCACTTACCGTCCTCGGCGAACGCCATGTTCGCGAAGTTGCCGTGGACGTGCAGGTGCGGGTCACCGACCTCGCCGCCCACCGGGCGGGCGGAGTAGTGCACGGTCATCCAACCGAGGAACCCGCTCGTGTCGATGCGGTCGGCGGTCTTGCCGTTGCCGTGCTCGCCCGCCATCGCGTACGCGGCCCAGCCCTCCATCGCGCCGAACGTTTCGCGGGCCACCTCGAGGAAGGCGCCGCGCAGTTCCTCGGACATCTCCTCACCGGCGAGCGCCACGGCGGCGCTGTAGGTCTTCGACAGATCCAGCGTCACGTCGTAGCCGCGGTTGCCGACCCGGATTCGGGCGTCGGCGTACTCGCGGGCCTCCGCCACATGCGAGTGCCTGTACAGCTCGGTGAGGTCGATGTCGGACGCGGCGGCGAGCTCCTCCGCCGCGCGGAAGGGGACGCGGTGGCGGTCGCCCTCGCGGTGCACACCACGCTGCAGGCGGGCGAACCGCTTGGACAGTTTCTCGTCGTCGCCGAGCAGCTCGTCTACGCTCACGCCGCGCTCGGCGGCCGCCACCTCGATCGCCTCTGCGAGCTGCCGCGCCTGGACCTTGCCGCGCGGGTCGACGGCGACCTTCGGCGTCACCAGCAGCTCGCCGGTCAGCGGGTGCCGGCCGTCCATCAGCAGCCGCGCCTGGTCCTTGCCGACGGCCTGCCCGGCGACCAGACCGACCTCCTGCAGGCCGCCGCCGATCCACTCCAGATCTCGCGCGTCACCGAGGCGGTAGTCGACCTGCGCGTCGGTCTCCTCGACCTCCTGCCCGCGCTGCTCCTGGTGCTCCAGGTCGCACCCGCACTGCCCGGTCAGCCGGTAATCGACCTGCTGCATGTCCGGGCCCAATGTGGTCACCCACGCCATCGCTACTCACCCCCCTCCGCGCTGAGGATCTTGAAGTCTTCTGACGTATGGCGCAGCCATACCTTGGTACTTCTGTTGTTGATCTTTGAGTCCACGACAGTACCGCCCGATCACCGGTTGGCCAAAGAGCCCGGCAGGAACAACGTCGTCCGCTCCCGTCGGGCAGGAGCGGACGACGGAATCCGCCCCGCCTGACGGGCCTGATTTTCGGCAGCGGGTCAGATTTCCGACCCGGTCCGGAAACGCAAAAAGGCCCCCGCTCCCACCGGTGAGAACCGGCGGAGCGAGGGCCTTCGTTGTGCTGGTCGAGCGGCTACCTGCGGGCCAGAGAGCCGGGGTCGAACTCGATCGGGAACGGCTCATCGACGCGGGCGACGGCGCCCGCCAGGAGCGGCGGCTGGTCGGCATACGCACCGTTGCGGAGGTGGCCGATCAGGAGCCGCGGCGCGGGTTCCAGCTCGATGCGCCAGTAGTGCTCGATGCCCGCCGCTGCGTACAGCGACGGCTTGAGCTTGCGGTCGGTGACCCGGGTCGACGGTGAGGCGATCTCCACCACGGCGAGGACGTCGTGCGCGGAGACGGCGACGCCCGCTTCCTCGGCAGCGGCCGCGTCGACGATCGCCAGGTCCGGGATGAGCAGCCCGTCGGGGACGATGACGTTGATCCCCTCGAAGACCTCGACGTCGGCGCCGGCGGTCTCGGCGGCCTGCTCCAGCAGGACGTGCAGCCGGTGGGATGCGCGCTGGTGTGGAAGGCCTGGCGCGGGGCTCATCATCAGCGCGCCCCCGACCAGCTCGACGCGCTGTGTGGTGTCCTCGGGCAGCGCCAGGACGTCGTCCAGCGTCCACGGTCCGGCGTGGCTGTAGGCGACACTCACGGTTCCTTTCACCTCCTTCCGGGGGTCTCCAGTGTGACCCGGCTCGGTAGCCGCTGTCTTCCCTGGAGCCGCCCGGCGTGGTCAGCAGTGGCCAGACCCCCTCCCGGACGAACCGGGCAGGGGGCTTTCTGGTCTCAGGCGGTCACTCGTCGTCCGGGTCGATGTTGAGCAAGATCGAGCCCTGGACGTCGCCCCGGTTAGTGGGGTGCTTGAACACGGCGATGAGGCTCACGCCGCCCTCGTACCGCTTGGACTCGCGCGGGTCGGTGGCGTTCAGGACGTGGCACCACTCGTCGAAGATGGCCCGCCGGTCGTTGTCGGTCTGATCGGGTCGGTAGCGGTCGACCTCGCCGCGCAGAGCGCCGTTGGTCGTGATGCTCCAGGTGAGCGGGTGCCTCTCGGCCTTGATGGCGGCTTTCACCAGGTCGTCGAGGACGCCGATCGCCCGGTACTGCCAGCCGTTCAGGTCGGTGGTGGTGATGTCTCCGAGTGCCATGGGGGTCATCCTCTCGTCAGCCGTGGATGTCGTTGCGGGTACGGGAGAACATGCCGCGTGTGTTTGTGGTGGTGGAGACTTCGGTGCGCTTGATCACGGTCCCCTGGTAGACGTGCGTGATGCTGGCGGCCTTCGCCTTCGAGACGGCCGCGCCGATCGCGGTCGCGATGACGGCGACGCCGGCGAACGGCGCGGCGATGGCGAGAACCCCGGCGAGGGTGATCGACGAGAGCCCTTCGAGGACCAGCCACGCGCCGCACCCGATGCCGGTCACCCCGGCACCGATGCCGATGGAGGCGACGGCGATCCCGGTCGCCCACTGCGGGACGGTCCGGCTGTCCGGCTGCGGTACGGGGGGCGTGTCGCCGACGGCCGGGGTCGGAGTGTGGTCGCGGAACGACGTCGCCGCCGGCACTGCGGGCGCGGTCTGTATGGCCTCGCGGAGGAGCCGGTCGGAGACGGTCTTCGCCTCGGCTTCGGTGAGCGGGATGCCGGGGGTGCGGTCAAGCATGACGGGCTCCTTCGGGTGTGCGAGGGCATGAGAAAAGGCCCGGAGCGTCGGGGCTCCGGGCCTTGCGTGCGGAGTGGTGTTAGTCGTCGTCGGGCGTGGTGTTCGGTCTGCCGCAGTTCCAGCAGGACCACTCGCCGGGTAACTCGTACCAGGTGGTCCAGAAGCCGCGCGGCTTGCCCCAGATCGCGTTGGTCTCCAGGCAGAACCAGCAGTCGTATTCGAAATCCATGGACCTCATGGTGACTGCGCCCGCGCACGGTTGGGGCGGCTACTCGGGACGGGCCCACCGGCCGTGGCCGACCTTCACCACCTGGTCCTCGTCCCGGAGCTTGGTCAGCGTGTTGTCGACCGAGCCGGATGCCGGGCCGTCAGGGGTGCCGACCCCCACGGCATGGCGGACTTCGCGGGTGGTGAGCGGGCCGCCGGCCAGTGCGTCGAGGATGCGGTCCCGCAGCGTGCCTGGGGCCTTCACCGCCGGAGCGAACTGGCGGCTGCCGGTCGTGTCCGTGGCGGGCTCGGCGGCCGGGGCCTCGCCCGTTTCGGCCGCGTTGATCCCTCCGACCATCAGGGCCTCCGCGTACGGCAGGAACCCCGCGTACGCGGTCTGGAACACGGCCGTCTCCTCGGGGGTCAGGCCCGGCATCGGGGCGGACTCCATGAGGGCGATGAGGCCCGGATAGGTGCGGTTCTTCTTCACCGCGCGGAACACGCGGGTCATGGCGGGGTGGCCGCCCTGGATCATCCAGGCGCATCCGGCGGTGACCGGACCGGCAGGGGTCTCCTCCCCGGTCCAGGCGGCGGCGATCTCGGTCGCCCCGCCGGCCCCGAAGAAGCGCGGGATGGGGGTGACCTCGATCGCGCCGGTCGTCATGTCGGTGGCCATCCGTCGTGTCATGGAACCGTTGACGCGGCCGAGCCACACCGTGCCCTGGCGGGCCCCGGAGCGGATCTTGTCGGAGTCGCCGAGGTCTTCGAGGTGGATGGACTGCCCGGCAAACCGGATGCCCGCGCCGAGCTTGCGGCCGGTGAGCTGGACGCGGGAGATCATCCCGGCCAGCCACTTGCGGTAGTCGGCGTGTACGTCGGCGTCGGCGGCGAGCACGCGGTTGATCTCGTCGAGCGTGACGATGAGGAGGGCCCACGGGTCGCCGAGGGTGAAGGAGCCCCAGCCGTTGGCGGCGGAGACCTGTTCCCGGTAGTCGGCGACCGCGCACACGGCGGCGAGCGTTGCGCCCATCGCTGCGCGGCCGGCCCCGAAGTGGAAGACGCGCCCCGCGGCTTCGGGGAGGCTCATGCCGTCCTGGGCGTCGGCGACGATCGAGACGACGCCGGAGAGGCGTTCGGCGGCGAGGAGCGTGAGGAGGGTGACGGACTTGCCGGAGCCGGGCGCGCCGACGAGAAGGTCGGTGAGCGCGCCGAGCTCCGGGTCGTACAGCGGCATCCGGGCCGGTCGGCCGTCGTGCCGCAGGCCGATGCTGATCGTGCCGTCGGAGCCCATCGTCAGGTCGGCGCGGGTGGCCTCGCGGATGTGGATGAGCGGGTGTTCGCGGTAGACAGTGACGACTCCGTGGGCGAGTCCGTCGGTCTCGACCATGACGAGCTCGGGGTCGTCGACTCGCAGCGCGCGGGCGAGCTTGTTGCGGGACAGGTCGATCATGCGGTCGTCGGCGGCCTGAACGAGGACCACGAGCCGGTCGTCGGTGAGCCGGTGGTCCGCAAGGAGCATCCCGGGGGCGGCTCCGCCGGGGCCGGAAACGCGCTCGTCCCACAGGGCGCGTACCTCGTCCTGGTCGACGAGTTCGGCGGCGTCCGCCTCGCTGGGGGTGACGCTCAGCGCGAGACGGCCGGGCCCGGAGCCCTTCACCGGGTGGAGGTGGACGGCTTCGGTGGGGACGTCGAACACGGCCGCGACAGCCCGCTCGTCGATGCCGCGCGGAACGGCTTCGCCGGACGGGGCGAGGATGACGGCGGTGAAATCCCTCACCGTCGGGTCGGGCTGGTGGATGCCGGTCAGGACGGTGTCCCCGGTCGCCGGGGCGTCCGCCCACAGCTGCTGCAGCCCCACCTCGTACGTGTCGGCCGGCATCTGCTGCTCGTGGTCCTGGTCCTCGTCCTGGTCGAGAAGTTCGGCGTGGGCGGCGATCGTGTCGGGCAGCGTCTCGGCGGCCTGCTGGACGCCGAGGGAGCGGGTGAGCGGGGCGGCGAGCCCGGCGGCGGCCGCCGTGGCGAGCGGCGCGGCGTACTCCCACCACGCCGTGCCCGGCGTGAAGAGGGCAGCGGTGTAGCAGCCGGACAGGCCGAGGGTCGGCAGGGCCCGGTAGCAAGCCGTCAGGAGCCCGGCCGAGGAGGAGCGGGTGCGGTGCCACAGGGCCCACAGGGGGCCGGCCCCGGCGCCCACGGCGGCGATGTGAGCGGGCCACAGGTCGGTGTGCGGGCCGAGGGCGACGGCGATCCCGGCGGCCCCGTACACGGTGCGCTCGATGACGGTGAGGCAGCGGGCGACGCGGGGGGACAGGCCGCCGGTCCGTGCCGGGGTGGCGGTGAGTGCGGCAGGCTGGACGGTCTCGGCGGTCACGGAGGGGTCCTTCCGGGGTCGGGTGGGGATGGGCGAGGGGGGGCCGCGCGGCGGGGGGGGGGCCCGGGGGGGGGGGGGGGGGGGTGGGTTTTTTAAAAAAATAGGCTGCCGCGCTATTTGGTTGTGTTTTTTAGGGGGTGGGCGGGGGGATAT
>NZ_JBHWBS010000040.1:43104-57336 GCF_042735655.1 Streptomyces sp. NPDC059567
GCGCGGGGGGGGGGCGCGCGCGGCGTGGCGCCCGGTGGGGGCGGTGCGGGGGGGGCCGCGGGGGGGGGGGGGGGGGTGGGGGGGGGGGCCCCCGCCGTTGGGGGGGGCCCCCTCGTGTGCGGTGGTGGGTCAGCGGGTGCGGTAGAAGCCGGGCTTGGCCTGCTGGACGCCGGAGCTCTGTACGGCCTCGTACACGCCCCGGTACTCGGACTCGTGGGAGGCAGCGAGGTCGTCGGCGGCCGTGGCCATCTGGTCGGCGGCGTTGGCCATCTCGCCGGACGCGGTGGCGACCGTGCGCAGCGCCCCGCCGGCCTCCCGGACCATGGCGGTGAACCGCGGTTCCACCTCGGCCTGGTCGCACATGTCGGCCAGGTTCTCGGCGTCCTTGGCGTCGTTCTCCATCGCCCGGCGCAGCTTCCACAGCCCCTCGGTGAGGCGTCCGGCCGTGGCGGCGAAGGAGGTGACGCGCGCGGCCAGGCGCAGGAAGCTGGGCCGCTCGCCCTCGGCGGGCAGGTGCAGGGGGCGCGGTACGAGATCGCTCATGTCGGGGTTCCTCAGTCGTCGTTGTGGATGCGGGCGGAGGGCATGACGAGACCGGCGTCGACGGTCGCGGCCTGCACCGGTCGGTAGGCGTCGTGCATGGCGTCGTGGGCGGCCTCGACCTTCTCGGCGGCCTGCAGCGACTCGGTGCGCATCTGCTCGGCCTTGCGGGCCAACAGGTCCATCGCCTCGGCGAGCCTGGTCATGGCGGCGCTGGTGAGGCGGCCGATGAGGTTGTGCCGCTCGGCGAGCTCGTCGGCCAGCTCCTCCAGGGAGCGGCGGAGCTTGCGCGCCTGGTCGGCGAGGACCGCGCACTCGTCGTAGGTGGCGAAGCAGCGTCGCTTGGAGGCGGCGAGGTGGTCGAGGACGTCGTCGAGGGTGACCTCCGTCAGGTGCTCGGCCGCGACCCCGGCCGGGGCGGACAGGTGGACGGACGGAACGGTGACGGCCACGGGCGGTGTCTCCTTCGGGGTGGTGGTGCCGGGTCGGGGCCCGGCCGGTTGCTGCGGTGCGCGGGGCAGGCCCCTCACTCCGGTGGTGACAGCGGCGGGCGCGGGCCGGGCCGGTCGGGCCTGGTCGCCAGGCCGGTCGACCCGCTCGACGGTGATGACGGTCTCGGTCCACGCGGAGGCGGTGTGCAGGTCGTCCGCGCTGCGCCGGCCACCTCGCGGCGGCGGGTTGGGGCCAGCCTGCCCGGAGCCGCCGGGCCGGTCCCGGCGGCGGTTGTCGCGGTTCTTGCGGACCCGGTCGCGCAGCCTCCTAGCCCCGCTCGGCCTGCTGGTCCCACCGGGGGCGGTGGAACCCGGTCCGGGCTTCGGGGCGTTGCGGCCGTCGGCGGCCTTGCGGCAGCGGCGGCACCGGCACTCGTGGACGTCGTAGCCCTCGGCGGTGCCGTGCTTGATCCCGGGCACCTTCTTGACCGGCTTCGGGCCGTTGCCCTTGCGGAACCTGCGCCGCTTCTGGCCGCTGCCGGGCTTGGCGGTGACGGGTCCTGCTCCTGCAGCCGGGTCGCGCTGGTTCTTCGAGGCGGGCTTGCCGGAGTTCTCCTGACCGCCGCCCTTCCCGCCGGGCTTCCTGGCGAGGCCGCTGCCGGGCTTCTTGCCGTCCGTTACCTTGCGGTCCCGTGCACGCTCCAGAGCGCCTTTCCCGGAGCCGCCGTTGCCCTTGCCCTTGCCGGGGGCGACGAGACCGGACGACGGCTTGGACGGCTTGCCGGTGTCCGTGGCGGGCTTCTTGTCGCCGGTCTTCCCGAGGGCCTTGGGACCCGCCGGCACCTTGCCCTTCGCGTCGGGCACCCGCGGCTTGGCCGGGTCCTTCGCGACCGGCTTCGGTGGCGCTGCCGGGCCCGGCTTTTTCACCGGACCGACCGAGGCTCCCTGTGCCGTTCTGACGCCCGTTCCCGGCTTCGCCGAACCCGAGGAGCCCGAGGCGGCTTTGCGGCCACCCTGGACCGCTTTGCGGCCGTACTCGGCCGAGTTGGGGACCTTGGCCAGGCGGGCGCGGGCGTCCTCCTCGGCGGCGAGGCGCTTCACCTTCGCCTCACGCCACGCGGCCTCTTCCGCTGCCCGCTCCATGCGCCGCTGTCGCCAATCCGCGACGAACGTGACGGTGCCGCGCAGCGCGGCCAGGGCGACGGCGAGGACCGCCGACAGGGACAGCGCGCCGAGCGTCGGCCCGGCCGGGGCGGGTTCGTCGGCCAGGCCCTCGGACCGGAACGTGGCCGGTACGTCGGCCGCCGTGGTCGCGGGGAGCAGCGGCAGAGGCAGCGGCCCGGCGGTGAGCGCAGCCAGCGACGCGTCTGCCGATCGCCGGACGTGTCCGGGAAACGGCTCGGCCCCGGCGTCCGGCGCGGGGGCCGGCGGCGGGGCCGAGGGCGGTTCGAGCGTTGCCACCGGAGACGGCGGCAGGGGTGGAAGTCCGGGCGGTAAGGCTCCTTCTCGTGGCCGAAAGGTGAGTACGTTCTCGTCGTCCATGCCCCCTCCAGAGGGTTGACACAGGGTCACGGGGCGGGGGACCCTCGCGCGCCCGCGCGGCCGTGCGACCGCGCGCCCGTGTTGGGCCCCCCACTCACACGCTCCCGAGCGGTGATGATGATGAAGATGAACCCGGCGGGCGCTACTGGCTGTAGCGGCCGCAGTAGTTCGCGAGGAACTGGGCGAGCTCGTCCCACGCGGCCGGATTGCCCTTTCGGTCCTCCTCGGCGGCGACCGTCCGGGCCCGGTCCCACCAGGCCGCTGCGATGCCCCTCGGGCCGCGCGCCGCCTGGTCCTGCTGCCTGGATTCGGCGTGCTGCCGCCGGTTGTGCTCGCGCCGCTCGGCGGCGCTCATCGGGCGGTTCATCAGGCCCCCTTCTGCCACAGGTCGTTGATGCCGCGCGCCCGGGTCGGCTCCGCCTCGATCGGCTCGGCCGGCTCGTGCTGGGCCGGAACCGTCGCGGCGGCAGCGGTCTTGTTCAGCGACTTCGCCGCGATGTGGGCCACGGCCTGGCGGTTGTGTCCCTTCCGCAGCTCCTTGGCCCGCTGCTTCGCGGCCCGCTGGGCGGGCAGCGCCTCTACGGTGCGGACGTGGTCGGCGAAGGCGTTGCGGAGCTTCTGGGCGGCTTCGGCCTGGTCACGGGCGGCCTTGGCCATGGCCTTGAGGTGCTTCTCGACCTTGCGGGCCCGGCGGACGGCCGACCAGCGGCCGTCACCCTCGATGTACTGCGACCGGAGCCCGGCCTGTACGGCGGCGAGGGCCGCCTCGTAAGCGTTGGCGTCCTCGGCGTGTTCCTGCTGGCGGCTGACCGTCCATGTGGTCATGACGGGCAGGGCGAGCAGCCGTTCGTACTGCTCGGTGCGGTTGATCTCGCTCACGGTGCTCCTTCATGGCAGGGGTGGGGTGGGCCTGGCGGTCCCACAACCGCACCCGGCGGGTGCGGTTGTGGCAGCGTCAGGAACATGCGCGAGGGGCGGCCCGGGTGGGCCGCCCCTCGTAGGTGCGGTAGTGCCGTGTTCGGATCAGCCCCGGTATCCCCTGGCGATGAGTTCGGCGGCCTCGGCACGGCGCTTCGACGCGGTGCCGTGGGCGACGTCGAGGGTGTCGGCGACGGCCTCGACGGTCATCCGCTCGGCGTCACCGGCGAAGTCACGGAGCACGATCCGGGCGACGTAGCGGGCGGCCCGCTCGGTCGGCGTGAGCTTCAGCAGGGCCTCGGCGTCGAGCGCTGCTGCCTCCGCGTCAACGGCAGTGCGATGGGCGTCAGCGGCGCGCCGGTCGGCGTCAGCGGCCTTCTCCCGGTCCTCGGCCGCAGCCAGTTCCAGGGCTGCGGCGCGGCGTTCCCGCTCGGCCGTCTTCTGCCGGACGTCAAGGGCGGCGCTCTCGGCGTCAGCGGCGGCACGGTCGACGTCAGCCGCAGCGGCCCGAGCGTCAGCGGCAGCCCGTGCAGCTTCGGCGGCCGCGCGGTCGTCCTCGGCCTCCTTGCGGCGGGCGGCGGCCGTCGCGGCGGTCTCGACCGCGCGCGCCTCGATCTCGGCGGCCTGGCGGGCGGCCTCGGTCTGGGCGGTCGCGGCGAACTCGGCGGCAGTCACGTCCGCTCCGGCCCTCACCTCGGCGGACGCGGCGCGGGCCTTGAGCTGGGCGGCGGCCTCGGCCTCCTTGGTGTCGGCCTCCATGGCGGCGATCCTCGCGGCAGTCGACTTCCGCTTGGCGTCGGTCTGGCGCAGCAGCTCGGCGTCTGCCTGCTGCTGCTCGCGGTCCTTCGCCGCCTGCTGCCGCTCGGCCTCGGCCCGATGCTCCTGCTCCGGGATCATCAGGGCCTCGTCGATTGTGAGCCCGTATGGGGCAAGGGTGAGGGGCAGCAGCTCCTCCGGCTGCGCGAGCTTGCGCCACCGCTTGCCGTAGCGCTGTTCCAGGCGGACGGCGTAGATGGTGCGGGCCTTCTCCAGGTCCACGGCCCGGCTGTAGGAGGCGAGGCTCCACAGCCTCATGCGACGCCACAGCTTGAACGTGGCGCCCGGGGAGAGGAGCCAGCGGTGAGCGGGCACGCCTTCAGTGTCGCGCCCGGCGGCAAGGCGGGCGGCGCGCACCACCAGGCGGCGCCCGGCCTCAACGCCGATGACGAACAGGACCGGCATGACGGCGTGCGAGAGCGTCTTGGCGGAGAAGCTGAGGCCGCCGTGCGCGGAGGCGTTCAGCACGATGGTGACGCCGGTCATGACGTGCGCGGACAGGCGCAGCAGCGGCCATGGCGTCCGACGGTGGATCAGCACGAGGTCGAGCGCGAGGAACGCAACGATCGACGCGTCGATCCCGATCGGGAACGCGGCCGCGAGGGTCGGGCCGAAGCCCCAGCGCAAGGCAGCGGCCTCCAACGTGGAGTAGGAGGCGGCGAAGCCGATGATGCCGACCAGGCCGCCCGCGAGCGCGCCGACGACGTACAGGGCGGGCATGAGCCACCGGTCAACGCGCGGCCTGCGCAAGGTGGTGGAAGCCGTGGTTGACGGTCGGGGGTCCGTCGTTGACGCTGCACCGCCCACAGTTGACGCGGTGGGTCGATGGGCGGGGGCCGGCACGGTGACCGGCGGTTCAAGGGTGGCCGTCATGTCTCTCCCTGGAGGTGCGGTGGTCTGTGGTTGGCGGTGGACCGGCCTGCCGTTGACGCAGGCCGGTCCATGGGTGACGTGGGTGAATCAACTGCCTGAGGGCACCGCGGAACGGTGCTGGGGGCACTGGCACGGCGGCCACGCCGACGTCGCCACCGGGTGCAGGAGGTCGCCAGCGGTGACGTGGATCGGATTGCCGTAGGTGCGCCCGCCGTCGCGGCTGACGCGGATGGTCATGAGCCGGATGCGGGGTTCGTGCCACCCCGCGGGCAGATTCACCGCTCGGCCCCCTCGACCGTCTTGGCGGCCGGGGCGGCGAGGACGTCCAGGTGCCGGGCAATCTTGTCGGGCAGGCCGAGGCCGAGGGTGTGTGCCCCGGTCTGCAGGGTCCTGGCGATCCGCGCCCGGTACAGGTCGGGGTCGAGGCGGTCGTCGAGGGTGTCGCTGGTGAGCTCCAGGCCGACCATGCGGACGTTGGCGATGGTCTCGTTCTGGCAGCGCATGGCACTGCGCAGCGTGTCGTTGTCGTCGGCCAGGCGGGCGATCTCCGTCGTCGCGAATGCGGCCGCTCCCTTGTGCTGGTCACGCTCGCGGAGGGCGGCGTCGCGCTCGCTCATCAGGTCGGCGAGTAACTGGGCGCGCTCGCTGAGGGTCTTCGTACGGGTGATCCGGAACACGGGGTGTCTCCTCCCTGCGACCGGCGGTGTGTCGGTCGCCAGTGCCCCGCGCCGGACTCGAACCGGCTCTTTCGCCTGACGGGGCTCCATCACCGGTTCCGCCGGCCCGGGGGCTGGCGGTGGAAGGTCGGTGATCCACCGTCCGGGATCGACAAGGCCCGGCGCGCTCGCCCCGCTCTGTCCCGGGACCCTTCCGGGAGCCGAAACCCCCAGCGATCACGCTGAACTCGGCTAGTGCTACACCTTTGGTGCGCGGCCGAGCTCCCCACGTTTCCGCAGGTCAGCGCTAGAACTCCCACACCTTCGCCGAGCAGCGGAGGTGGGGCGCCCCGAGAACAAGCTAGAGCACTAGCCCTCCCAAGCGCTAGTGCTAGCGCCGGAAAGGCACGTGCACTAGTCTCAGGGGTGTAGCGCTGCACTCGACGGCGAGGCGGCATGAGGCATCAGAGAGGAGAGAACGGGATGACTCAGATCGGGTACGCGGATATCGCCGCGAAGTACCGCAAGCAGATCCAGGACGGGACCCTGCAGCCGGGCGACACGATGCCCTCGATGCGCCAGGTGTCCGAGGAGCTCGGCGTGGCGCAGACGACCGTCAACCGCGCCTTCCGGCTGCTCAAGAGCGAGGGCTTGACCTTGCCGAAGGCGGGCGTGGGAACGGTCGTGGCCGGGCCGATCAGCAACAACATCGCCAACCGGGTGGCGCTGCACGCGGCCACCGGCAAGGCCCTCGACGGCGGGGAGAGCTCCCGGATCCTGGAGGTCGGAACCGTCAGCGCTGACGAGCTGGTCGCGCCCCGGCTCGACGTCGCGCCGGGCACCCCCGTGCACGTCCGCCGGCGTGTCGTCAGCCGTGGCGGCGTGCCAGTGCACATGAGCTCCAGCTACTACCCCGCGTACGTCATGGCGGTCACGCCCGAGCTGGCAGAGCCGGTCTCCACGGGCGCCTCCCGCGAGCTCGCGGCGGAGCGGCTGGGCGTGGAGCAGGACCGCGTCCTGGAGGAGATCACCTCCAGGCACGCCACCGAGGAAGAAAAGAACGTGCTCGGGCTCACTACCAGCGAGAAGGTCCCCGTGACCCAGGTGATTCGCACGGTGTACCTGGCAGACGAGCGGATCGTGGAGGTCGCGGTCAAGGTGACCAGCGGGCCGACGGTCCTGCGGTACATCTCGCCTCTGCGCTGAACAGCCGGGAGCCGGGCCTGATGTGACCGAGGGCCCGGCCAGCCGGTTCCCGCCGCCGACAAAGGATCCACACGGCACGACCGGGAGCTGCGGGGCCGTTCCGCCTGATGGGAGGCGGATCGAGGAACCTGCCCGCCAGGCGGGAACCGGGGCGCCAACAACGAAAAGGCGTGTTCAGCAGTTGGAGCTCTATGTAGGAAGAGGAAGATGAACGCGTGACGTCAGCCATCTCTCACTGGCTGAAGCACGTAAAAGGCCCCGTCAGAGACGGGGCCATGTACGGACCGCCCGGGCTCTCACACCCGGCAGTCATCGAAGCTCTCCAACGCCAGTGGAGGAAGCTCACCAATGAGCGTACGCAAGTCCGTCGGGCTCAACCAGTCCGACTCGTCACACGGCAAGGTCACTACGGCGCGTTTTGACCGATTCGGCCGAGGTTTCTCGGGCCAGACTCCCACTCGCGGGGGTGTCCGCTTTGGCGAGTACACCCAGGCCGTGACGAACATGCCCCCGGTCACACGCGCCGTCCGTAATGCCGCCGCCTCGGTCTCGGGGGTGGCCTGATGAACGACTTCGACGAGCTGCACGACGACGCGTTCGATGAGGACCAGGGCGACGAGCTGGTCGGCGAGGACTGGCCCACCTACTCCACGCCGATCCCGGTGTGGGTGCTGCTGGCGGGTCTCTCGCCGAAGGCGTTCAAGATGTACTGCTTCCTGGCGGAGCACATCAACGCGAACATCCGTGACCCGAGGAAGCGGATCGCCTGCCCGAAGCAGAAGGCCATCGCCGTGATCCTGGATCTGGCGGACGACCGGAAGGTGGCCCGCTACCGGCGGGAGCTGGAGAAGCTCGGCGCGGTGCGGGTGGAGAAGTACCGGTACGCGGGCGGGATGCGCCAGGGGTACAAGTACTTCGTCCGCTACAACCCGCCGGTCGGCTACACGGGCCCGATGGCGCTGAAGCAGTTCTACGCGGCGAACCCGGAGATCCGCTCGGCCGCCAAGTGGGAGGGCCGTACGGAGGCCGCGAAGAAGATGGCGGCCGCGACGGTTCCGGCGCAGGGGTCGGGGCCTGCGGCTGCGAGCCAAGCTTCGAAGGCGGCCCCAGCGAAGGCGGCGAAGAAGGCCGGCGGCGCGGTGCCGCTGGCTCCGGAGGTGCTGCAGGTCCTGGAGGCGTACCGGCCGGAGCTGCGGGAGGCGATGCGCGAGACCGCGCACACCGACGCGCCGAAGACGCTGGTGACGGCGGTGACGAAGGCCCTCAAGGAGCGGACCGCCGAGCAGCTGGTCTCCCGGGTGCTGCGGCGCTGGACGACACACGGGTACGCCGAGAAGTTCGAGACGGGTCGGCTGGAGCGTCCGGTGGGCGCAGCGGTGGCCATGCTGCGGCACGGCGAGTGCCCGGACCTGAACTGCGAGGACGGCGAGCTCCTGACAGACGGCAAGCCGTGCGTGCTGTGCATCGAGCGCGGCAAGGACTACAAGGCGAGCCACAAGGCCGCGCGCACCGCGCAGAAGAAGGCGGTGGGCGCCGCTGCCGCCCGGCCGCTGTGCCCCGGATGCGAGCAGGACCGGGGGACCGAGGGCGCGCTGTGCCCGGCGTGCGTGAGCGGGTTCGAGCGGGACATCGCCGGGGCGGCTGAGCGGGCCGCCGCCGACGTCGCCGCGATGGACAACGCGCCCGCCGAGTGGGCGGACGCGCGGGAGCGGGTGCTCGCCGGCGCGGAGCAGGCGCGCGAGCAGGCCCGACGGGACGGGGCCGAAGACCTCGGTCAGCTCCTGGCGGCGCAGCTCGCGGCGAGGTCGACCGCCACGGACGTGCACCGGCTCCGGTTGGCGACGCTGGACGTCGACCGGCACGACCGCCCCCAGGAGCCGGCTCCGGCGCCGGAGCCGGTCCCGGCGCCGGTCTCGTGCGCCGCTCCGGAGCCGGCGCCCTGCTCGGGTGTCCGCTGGGACGGTTCTCCCTGCGGCCGCGCGACGGAGGCCGAGGACGGCCTGTGCGGCGCCTGCCGGGGTGCCCAGATGGCGCAGCACGAGGACCTGGCCACGGCGCGCTGACGGGACGGGGAGGGCCTTCGGGCTCTCCCCTTCGCCTCTCGTGTCGACCGACCCCGGTTTCCCGGCAGCCGGGGGATTTGGTGTGTCCGGATACGCCAACGGACACGGTGTCAGCGGTCCGCTGACACCGTGGAGCTCCAGATCAGCTACTTCGGTCGCCGGTTGAGTTCCATGCGGGCCGCCAGGGTGAACCTGCGGACGTCAGCATCCAGCTCTCGCTGGGCGTCGAAGACGTTGTGGACAATCTCCTGCGATTCCTGAGCACCGAAGTAGCCTGCTGTCTCCGCGATGCTCCGAACCATGCTCGCCTGTTCAGTCGCGTTGCTGGCAGCCGCAGCGACGTCTGCCGGCCCTTCCAGTTCGACCACCGCGGCAGCCGAACGGACCGGATCGATCGCGCCCTCCGCAACCAAATTGAGCTTGCGCACACGCAACTGCTCCGCAGTGGGAGATACGCCAGCTGCTTCGAACTCCCTGCGGGCCTGATCCTCACAGTTCTTCAACGAGGTCGAAGCTGCGAAGGCCTGTAGGGCAACGAGGAGTGCCGCGTACGCCTCGCGCTGATGCTGGCGACGTACTGCATCGACTGGTCCGTGGTGGGCTCCCCGCGCTTGCATACGCCCAGCGGCGAAGGCCGCCCCAGCAGCAACGACGGCAACTGGTGCGGCAATGAGTGCAGCAGTGACAGCAGGATCCATGAAACGGAATCTTGGCGTAGGCCAGGTCAGGCGCGGGGAAGTTGACGCCTTCGGGCGGGAGGACCGCTGTGCCCCCACTGGTATGGCTTGAGACGGGCTGCCGTCACTGACGTCCCGGCCGTGGTCCTCACGATCGCCCGAACCCTGACGGTTCTCGTCCTCGGCGCCATCGCGCTGACGCTCGTCGACCCCGCCGACGTGCCGAGCGTGCTGCGGGCTGTCCTGCCGATGCTCTGACCCGAGGCCTACGCCACGAGGCCGGGACGGTTCACCTGCGGCCGGGCACCTGGAGCCGGGGGAATCCGCGTGGCACCCGACCCGGTTTTCAGGCCCGATTTTCGCCCTCAGACCCGAAAAACCGCAGGTCACTCCGGAGGTGTCGTTTTCGCAACCTCCGGGGGTGTCAGAAACGCCACGTCCGAGGGTTGCGAAAACGACACCCTCCGAGGGCGCGAAAACGACACCGCAGAACTAGACCAAGGTCATCGGGTACCAACGTCACCTAAACCAAGATCGGGTTGCGCCTTGCGGCGCGTTGCGCCGCTGAACGCCGGAGGCCATCTACCGGTAGTGGCGCGCGAGGGCGCGTTGGCGGCTCCGCCGCGTTCGCCGGCGCCGCGGCGCCGAAGAGGTCGTCTCGCTCGAGGAAGGCAAGTAGGGCGCGGGTCGGTGGTCCAGGGCGGGCCCGGTCTGGGTGGAAGGACCTGGGCCATCTGCTGCGGCTCGGTGTCCGGGAGACTTCCGCCCAACTTCCCCTAACAGGCCCTTGCGCCTCGGTCTCCAGGTGGGTCCAGTACCCCGGCACTGGACCCACCGCACCGTTCCGAGGCGAGCCCCTCACGCTGAAAGCGCAGGTGGGAGCCGCAACCACGGTGCGGCCGCAGGGAACAGAACAGCGGAGCGAGGCACCAGTCCGCCTTGCGGGCGCGAGGGCCTGTTAGGGGGCAGAGGAGAGAGGCGCGGGCCCCGTCACCCGTTCGGGTGAGGGCCGGTGCGGGACTGACCGCATCGTCGTGGCCTAGGTGATGACGGGGCCCGCGCCGTGGGTGGCGGCCTGAGTACGTACGTGCAGGTCAGTACGTAGAAAGGACGCGCTTCGCGCGGCGATTGAAGGCGGGGGCCTCGCACTCGCGGCCCTGGGTGGCCGTCTGACGGCCTATCTCGGGCTCGGGGTGGAACGGGACTTGGGGCGGCAGATCGTCCGCCTCGCGGCCACACAGGGGCCTTCCTGTGGCTCTTTCGGGGCCCCTGGGAGGAACGGTGAAGTGGTGACGTGCCCTCAACTGTCGTGCGCTACGCCTGTGTCGTACGCAGATAGGACCGGGCGAAGCGGGTTGCTGGCTCGACGAGCGGTGCCGCCCCCTCGACGTCTCCGAGCTCCTCTGCCCGATCCGCCAGCGAGGCCGTGGTCTCCAGCCAGGCGGCGAGCAGCACCGCAGTCTGCGGGTCCAGTGCGGCCATGTGCGACGCAGCCCCCAGGGCCCGCGAGTGAGTCGCCGGCTCCGCGCTCTCCGGGTAGGCGAACCAGGCCACGACACCGCCGCCCACCACGCCGTCCGGGGCAACGTCCTCCGGTACGAACGCGGTGAGGACCAGGCCACCCGCCTCGTCCTGGTCCACCATCCACCGCTCGTCCGGGAACGCCGCGGCCTCGCCGGCGCGGCGTCGCAGAAGGGTCGCGGCCTCGCGCAAGAGCCCCTTCGTCATCACGGCCTCCGGTCGAGAAGTGCCCGATAGCGTCACAGGAAGGCGTCACACGGTGACGCGTGCTGAACGCGAACGCCTCCGCCACGCCCGGGTGCGGCACCGCGGCGAGCAGTAGCGGCTGTCCGAGCGCTTCCGGGTGCCGAGCGGGCTGGCACTGGCGTACCAGGTGGCCCCGCACTCCGGGCAGCGGAACCGGGGCCACGGGTGCCTCCGGCCCTCGATCAGAGCCCGGTATGCCTCGCCGCCGGCGTCGATCGCCGCCCAGCGGGCCCGCGCCACCCGCCAGGCCCTCGTACGGCAGGCCGCCCCGCAGTACCGGCGCGACCGCCTGCTGCCCTCGGGCAGCTCCATGCCGCACTGGCCGCACCGCCGGACGTTCCTCCTGGCCATACCTCCAGGGTCCTCGCATCCGATGGCGCAGGCCAGGGCCGGTCAGGTGCCTGCTTCGCGGGCAGCTGGGCCACGACGTCGTCGGCGTCGTGCTCGGTCAGATACGCGCGCCAGGAGCGGCGCCCCCCTGGGCCGGCCTCGACGCTTCCAGATAGCGGCACCAACTGCCGGGAAGCCAGGCGGTAAGGATCGCTGCCCTGATCTCTTCTGAGCTACTAAGAATGCCGCTTTTCCGCTAGCGGAAATGCACCGCACGATGTGTCGGCCTGGCTCAACCGAGTCCTGCGGGCTGCTCGTACGGGTGGAACTGCAGCCAGCAATGAACCGCCTGCCATCGTCGGAGCGTCAGCCCGATCATGGAACAGATCGACCCCCTGCACGTATCGGAACCGGGCCTGCTGGTCCTCGACCTCACCGCAGCGGACGAAGAGACCGTCCAGGCCGCGGTCGATGCGCTCGGTAGGCGCTGGGCAACGTCGGGCACCGGACGTGTTCGCCGCGTACCCGGCGAGTCCGGGGTGACAGCGAGGCTGTATGCGGACATTCGCCGCCCTGGAGCTGAAGGCGCTGCGTCGCCGGACTGACTCCCGGGCCGCTTCGTGCTCAATCCCCTCGCCCTGCGCGGGCCGCCTGGATGCTTTCCTCGAGCGCCGCCATCAGATCCATGGGTGCCGTCGGCGCCTCGGGCGCGACTAGCTCGCCGGCGCTGAGCTTCGCCGTCACGAGCTGCTCCAGGGCGCGCCTGTACTCGTCGTGCAGCTCGCGCTCCTCGATGCCGGGCAGTGCCCCGATCAGCGTCTCGGCGAGTTCGAGCTCCCGGTCCGTGACGGGCACAGAGGGTGCGAGATCACCGGGGTCACGCAGCTCGTCGGCCCGTTTCGCCCACGTCTACCTGCGGAGGACGCAGACGTAGTGCCGCCGAGAACCCCCAGCCCAGGACCATGATCAATCTCACTGATAACCACGGTTCGATTGAGTCCCACGCCGTAGGCGAAGTCCACGCCGTGCACGGACACGGAACAGGTCGGCGCGTTCCTGTACGACGCAGGGGTGGGCATGGGGGAGCTGGTCGGTGTGCTCATGGTCGGGTCCTGGTGTGTGTGGGGGCCAGGGAGGGGGGCTTCTCGTGGGTGAAGGGGCCCCCTTCTGCTGTCCGGCGGGATCGGTGCCCCCGCTCACGTCATCGAGACGACGACCTTGCCGGCCTTCGCGCGGCCCTTCTCGACGTACTCCATGGCCTGGAGGGTCTCGTCGAACGGGAAGACCCGGTCGACGACGGGGCGGATCTTCCCGGCGTCGACGAGGCGGGTGACTTCGCGCAGCTGGTCGCCGCTGGCCCTCATGAACAGGAAGGAGTAGGTGACGCCGAGGCGCTTGGCCTGGCGCCGGACCTTCCCGCTGAGCACGGCGACGCCCAGGCGCATGACCGCGTTCGCGCCGAGTTCGACGCCGGTGGCCGGGTCGGGCGGGCCCGCGACGGAGATGACGATGCCACCGGGCTTGAGGACGCGCAGGGACTTGGTGAGCGTCTCGCCGCCGAGGGAGTCCAGGACGACGTCGTAACCGTGGAGGACCTCGGAGAAGTCCTGGGTGCGGTAGTCGATGACCTCGTCCGCGCCGAGTTCCTTGACCAGGCCGACCTTGGCAGTGCTGGCGGTGGTGGCCACGTGCGCGCCCAGCGCCTTGGCGAGCTGGATGGTGACGGAGCCGAGGCCGCCGGCACCCGCGTGGATGAGGACCTTCTGGCCCGGCTGGACGTTCGCCCGCTCGACCAGAGCCTGCCAGGCGGTCAGCGCGACCAGCGGGAGGGAGGCGGCCTCGGTCATGGTGAGCGTGGCGGGCTTGAGGGCCAGGTCGTTCTGGTGGACGGCGATGCGTTCGGCGAAGGTGCCGATGCGGTCCTTGTCGGGCCGCGCGTAGACCTCGTCGCCCACCGAGAAGCGGGTGACGGACGATCCGACGCGGACGACGGTCCCGGCGAAGTCGTTGCCCAGGATGAGCGGGAGACGGTACGGCACGATCGCCTTCAACTCCCCCTTGCGGATCTTGTAGTCCAGCGGGTTGACGCTCGCCGCGTCGATCCTGACCAGGACGTCCTCGGCGCCCACCGCGGGCTCGGGTGCATCCCCGGCGCGCACCGTGGTCGGGTCGCCGTACTTCTCGACCATGAAGGCCTTCATTGTTGTCTCCGTTCGTTCGGTGTTCGTTCGGTCTCCCGCGCGAGCGGGGACGGGGGTGTGTCCGCTACGGGTTTCTGCCGGTAAGGGGAAGTCCGTGGCGCCTCCGTGGGGGGGGGGGGGGGGGGCCCCCCCGCCCGCCGGCGCGGGGGGGGGGGCGGGCCCGGCCCCCCCCGGGGGGGGGGCCCGCCCCCCCCGAGACTAACCGGGGGGCT
>NZ_JBHWBS010000040.1:57346-64238 GCF_042735655.1 Streptomyces sp. NPDC059567
CCCCGCGGGGGCGGGCGGGGCGCTGGGCCGGGCCGGTGTTCGCGCGGTCCCGGCCTCGCCGGGCGCGCCCCGGGCCGGCCGGCGCCCGGCCCCCCACGGACGCAAGGGCGGGGTGGGCGTCAGGCCGCGGCCGGCCCGGGTGTGCCGGCCAGGCCCTGCTTGACCTGCCGGGTGACCTCGTCGGCGAGGATCTCGGGCAGGCCCGCCTCGATGCCGAGCAGTGCCTGCGCCGCGACATCGGCGGGGGAGACCTTCTGGTCGGCGGGGACGCCGGCGGCCATGTCGGTGTCCATGTAGGCGACGTGCAGCGCCGAGACGGTGATGCCGCGGGGCGCCAGCTCCTCGCGGGTCGCGTCGCTCATCGCCCAGGCGGCGGCCTTGGAGGCCGCGTAGGAGCCGGCGCCGGCCGGGTGGTACCAGGACAGGGCGGACAGGACGTTGAGCACGGCGCCGCCGCCGTTGCCCTCGATGACCGGGGCGAAGGCCCGGGTCGCGATGAGCGGGCCGACGTAGTTGGTCATTACCTCGCGGTGCACGTCGTCCAGGTCGCCGCCGATGAGCGTCGCGCCGGTGGCGAGGCCCGCGTTGTTGATCAGCAGCGTCGCATCCGAGGCGATGCGGGCGGCCTCATGGATCGACTCCGGGTCCGTCACGTCGAGGCGCAGCGGGGTCACGCCCGGCAGGTCCACCGTCTCGGGCCGGCGGGCCGCCGCGTAGACCTTCGCGCCGCGCTCCACGAGCTGGGCGGCGAGATGCCGTCCGAGGCCTCGGTTGGCGCCGGTGACCACTGCGACCGCGTTCTTGAGTTCCATGCCCGCTCCAGGTTCTGTCGGGCGCCGTCGGGGCACCCTCACCATTTAGATTGCACTACCAATCTAAACACCGGGCTAGGATAGATGCAAGTCGACATCCAAACTGGAGAACGGGAGGTGGCCATGGGTCGCGTATCGCAGGCACAGGCACAGGAGAACCGCAGGCGGGTGGTGGACACCGCGTCGCGGCTGTTCCGGGAGCAGGGCACGCGCGTCAGCGTCGCCGATCTCATGAAGGCGGCCGGCCTCACCCACGGCGGCTTCTACAAGCAGTTCGCCTCCAAGGAAGCGCTCGTCGACGAGGTCACCGCCCACGCCATCGATGAATGGACCCGGTGCCATGCGGCCCACTTCGAGCAGTACGGAGGGCGCCGGGACGCCGCCCAGCGGGACCTCATCGACGCCTACCTCGCCCCGGAACACCGCGACAACGCGGCGGACGGCTGCCCGGTCGCGGCACTTGCCACCGATATCGCGCGTGAACCCGAAGGCGGCGAGGCCCGGCGCACCTACGCGCGGGGCGTAGCCGACTTCGCCGCACTCCTCGCCCCCGCCGAGGCACCCGGCGGCGAGGGTGGCGAGGAAGGCCTCGTCCGGCTGTGCACCTTGGTCGGTGCGCTGCTCCTCTCCCGGGCCACCGAGGGCTCCCCGCTCTCCGGCGAGATCCTCGCCGCCGCGCGTGCGGCGCTGGCGGAGACGGCCTGATCGGGGGCGCGCACCCACCCGGAGTCGCCGGCGCGGCGGCCGCCGTCACCGTCAGCGCGGCAGCAGCACGCCGACCTGGTCCCGGATCTCCCCCAGGATCTCGTCGGCGCCCGCGGCGGCGTTCACGCTCGGCGCCATGGCGAGGAAAATGGCCGCCCACACGATAGGACGCGGGCCCACCTGCCCGACGTACGGCCACCGACTGGCGCCCGGCTACTTCACCCGCTCTGACCAGGCTTTTTGCTCCGGTCGCTGCCGTACGGCCGCGTGGCGGGAACGGGAACGGAAGAGGTCGGCGGAGCTGGCCGTGTGACGGCTACGCGATCCGGTCGGCCGACCCCTCGACGCTAGGGTGGACGGGAGGACCGTGAGCCTGTTGCGGGAAGCGGCGGCGCTTCTCCGACGCCGCGCGGCCGAGGCCGCGGAGTTCCCCGACGAGCGGTGGATGGTAGACCAGGACGAGACGGGCGGGCTGGTCCTTGCCGCGTTCACGCCCGAGGACGTCGACCCGGACGGCACCGTGAGCAGCAGCATCCTCACCTCGTTCGCCTACCCGGACAACCCGGAGCGGCACACCCACGCGCGGGCACTCGGGGCGGCCTCCCACATGGCCGCAATGGACCCGCAGGCCGCGATCGCGCTCGCCGCCCTGCTGGAGACGACGGCGTCGTTCGAGGACCGAGCCGAAGAACTCGACGACGCGGAAGCGGCGGCACCCCTCGTTGAGCCGGCGACCCGCTTCGCCCGCGTCTACCTGCGGACGACGGAGACGTAGCGGACGATCAAGAAGGCCGCGAGCACGGAGACCCCTGACCGAGCGTCACTCTGATTGCAGAGAGCTACTTGTCACTTCGCCGTAGCTTCGGGAGAACAGGGCCGTAGCGCCGCCGAGAACCCCCAGCCCAGGACCATGATCAATCTCACCGATAACCACGGTTCGATTGATCCCCGACGCCGTAGTCGACCTTGACGTACCCGGGGCCCACGGTCGCGCCGGTCAGGGGGACGAAGACCAGGTGGTGGCGGGTGGGCAGCCCCAACTGGACGGTGGCCATGGCGGGCTCGTCGGTGCTGGTGTCCACGTAGATGGCCTCCAGCACGCCGATCTTGTGCCCGCCCGCGTCGACGACGTCACGGGTCCGCCACTCTCGGATGTCCGCGATCTGGATCATCCCGGGTTCCCTTCGCACGGCGGTGTAGCCGGGTGTACTTCCCAGCGTGCTCCCGCAGCCCCGCCCACACCAGCCTGGACCTGACCCTGTTGACGCGGCCGTGTCCTGTCGGGGTGGTCGGCGTTGGTGAGGTGACGCGTGCACTGGTTTGGACCCCCACGTCGGGCCGGTGCAGTCCGCGGCCCCCGATTCCGCGCTCTGGCGTCGGGGCCGCGTCAGCTTCCCCCGAGGCGAACGAAGGTCCTGATCTCCCCGAGCAGTCAGGGCCTTCGTGCGGCCGGCCCTTGCCGACGAACGGGGCGCCCCGGCTTGTCAGGCCCTGGGACCCATCGCTGTCCAGATCGCTGTAAAGCTCGCGGATCAGCGACCGGAAAATGTCGCCTTTCTGCTAGCGGAAATGCGGCGGCGTGCGCTTCAACCAGGGGTGATGTGCGGGAATCTATGTGCCCTGAGAGCGGCGCTATCGCCGTGTAGCAGTCGCGGCAGACGGGCAGTGGTCCGCTCTCCTCGCTGCCGGGAGCCGTCACCACTGCAGGCACGGCGCGGGCGGGGTCACACTGCGGCGGCCGCCTTCGACGGGCGGCCCCAGCCGCGGCCCCGGTCGATTGCGGCGAGGAGCACCGGTTCCCAGCCAGCGGCCGCGAGCGAGGCGTCGTCGGGCAGGCCCGCGTCTGCGAGGACGGACAGCTGGACAGCGTGCTCGATGCCCTCCGCCCAGGCGGCGCGCACGGCCTGGCGCACGGTGATGCGGGCCTGCAGTTCGGCGGTGGAGTTCTCCTCGCCCGTGCGGCACAGCTCGGCGAGGGCGCGTCCGCGGGCGGCGACGTCGTCCAGGAGCTCGGCGGCCTTCTCGGCGTCGGGCTGCATCGGCGCCGCCAGGGCCTTGGGCTTCACGCCCCGGCGCAGCTGCTCCATGCGCGTGGGCAGCGGCTCCCAGGACGGCTGTCCGGCCATCTCGATGTTCGTCTCGGTGACCGCCCGGGTCCACGCGCGGGCCAGGCCCCGGGGCATGAGGGGAGTTCCGGCGGGCACGGCCTGGCCGCCGTGGTGGTTGCCGTGCAGGGAGACCCACAGTGCGGTCGCGGTGCCGCCGACCCGGGTCAGCAGCAGCTGGCGCTCGGGCAGCCACCTCTTGAGCGCGGCCCGGGACAGGCCCGAGAAGGCGAGCAGCTCGGTGTATGCCTCCGACTCGCTCCAGCCCTGTGGCCGGCGCACCACGCGCAGCTCCTCCAGGGTCGGCGAGAGGTCTTCGATCGTGCGGGCGCACATCTCGCCCGCCCGGATGCCGGTGTCGGAGACGACCGCGCCGACGGCGAGCATCCGCAGCTGGCTGGTGGTGGCGTCCGGCGCGTCGGCGAGCTCGGTGAGCTGGGCCCGCAGCAGGGAGCGGGGCCGCTTGGCGACGGGCTGCTTGCTCGGCGGGTCGGGCTGCGGCGGCAGTTCGGCCGCGTCCTCGGCGCCGCAGGCGGTGACGAGCAGCTTGAGGACCTCGAGGCGGATCTGCTCGGAATTGTCGGAGCCCTTGGACGGGTCGGCGGCCTGGCGGACGCGCAGCTGGCCGGTGCGGGCCAGGCGCAGATAGGCGTCAACGGGGCCGCGGGTGAACACCTCGTCGACGGAGGTCGCGTCGCCGAGCGGGTGCCCGGGGTGGGCCAGGGCGCGGGTGTACTCGCCGGCCACCCACGTCACCTGGCGGGCGCGGGAGGCGGAGACGAACGGCCAGGACTTCACCTCTGCGGCAGCTGCGGCGAGCAGCTCTGCGCCGGTCAGTGTTCGGTCGACGATGTTGACCTCGCTCACGACCGGCCTCCGTCGCGGGCGTTGGTGACGGCGTTGCGGGCGTTGGTGACTTCGACCTGCAGCTCAATTAGGTCAGCGCGGGCCTTTGTGGCGGCCGCCGCGTGCTTGCCGGTCGGCTCGGGCTGCGGGCGGCCGTACGGTGCGAGCGTGATCCGCAGGCTCTCCATCCTGTCGAAGAGGTCCTTCGCGGCGCCGTCGGAGACCAGGAGGGCTCCCAGCGTCTGGAAGTAGCTGCGGGCGAGGATGTCACCGGTCACCGCCTCGCCCCAGGCTTCGGACGTGTCGACGAGTCGCTCGGCGACGTCGCGGATCCGGTCGGCCTGCTTGCCGCACCAGGCGTCAGCGGCCCGCTGACGCGCCTTGTCCAGGCGCTGGGAGCCGACGTCGCGGCCCTGCGCGTAGCCCCTGGTAGCGCGCTCAAGGCGTAGGGCGCGGCCCTCGGCAGACTGCCGCTGCTCCAGGGAGAGGGAGTCGGCGACCTTCTGCCAGGAGGCGCCGCGCTCGCGGGCGGCGGTGATGAGCCGCAGTTCCATGACGTCCAGTCGCTGCCGGGCCTCCGCCACCTGCGTCAGGGCGGCCAGGGCGTCCTCCGCCGGCACCTCGCGTGGCTTCTCGCCGTAAGGGGCGTAGCCGCTGAGCGCCAAAAGCACCGCCTTCAGGGCTTTCTGGCCGGTCACGCCGGGCCCGTCGGGCTTGCCGTAGCTCTCTTGGAGGAGCTTCTCGGCCGCCTGCTTGATCTCGTGCTGCCGCACAGGGTCGATCGCCATGAGTGTCAGCATTCCACTGACACACCCGTACGTCAGCGAACCGCTGACATGGCGCGCGGAGATGCAAGCAAAACCAGACATCAGGAAACGTTTCGGATTGGCGATCATTTCCGCTAGCGAGAATGCCTGCGGCGCTGGTCAACACCAAAGAACGCGACTTGGAGAGCTTCCCGGCGATGGATCACGCGGGCCGGGATGATGACCGGTAACGCTCGCTGACCCGCGAGCACGGGCGTGTGTCGCAGGGCCGGGTCGGCCTGCTGACATGCTGATCCGGAGCCGACGAGCCGGCCCTGCGACGAGTCGGGCCGAGCGGAATGGAGGACCGATGGCCCGACGTGTAGCCATGCTCAACAACAAGGGAGGGGTCGGGAAATCCGGCACCACCGTCCGCCTAGCCGAGGGTCTGGCGAAGGCGGGCAAGAGGGTGTTCGTGGTGGACATGGACCCGCAAGGCAACAGCTCGCAGATGCTCGGGTGGCACTACGACCCGAGGCTGAAGCAGCCGACGATCAGCCAGGCCATCAAGGCCAACACGGGGGAGGACGAAGCACTCGGCTGCGCCCGGGACGTCTTCCAGCCCATCGCCTGGCAGTGCAGCTACGCCGAGCGCATCTCGATCGCCCCTGCCCGGCTTCCCCTGGAGAACCGGATGTCGGAGGCCGGGATCGGCGGCGCCTGGCGGCGGCTCGACCAGGCTCTGGAGGGCGCGGACGACCACGTCGACTACACGCTGATCGACTGCCCGCCGAGCCTGTTCCATCTCACCCAGCTCGGCCTCGCCGCGGCGCACGACGCGGTGATCGTGACCGACGCGGACTTCTACGCCATCGAGGGCGCGCAGCGCGCACGCGACTTCATCAGGAACAAGGCGGCCAAGGATCTCGGCAACCCGGGCCTGGAGCTGCGCGGCGTGATCCTCAACAAATACAAGGACACCGTCCGTCAGAACGAGCAGCGCGACTCGATCCGCCAGATCTTCGGCCCGCTGGTGTGGGACCCGACCGTGAAGTTCATCGAGTCCCTGGCCACCAGCAACAACAACGGCGTCTCCCTCGAAGAGTCCAAGGGAGACCGGCTCTCCGAGATCCGCGCCACCTACGAACTACTCACCCAGACCTTCTTGAAGGAGATCCCGCTCCCGTGACCCCCCAGCGCACCCGCACCGCGAGCGACACTCCGGAGCTGCCGGACGACGACGAGGACATCAACGTCGGTGACGACGTCAGGGCGCCCGCGAAGAAGCGCGCGGCCGCGACGCCGAGCAGCCGCAAGCAGCTGGGACTTCCACCCCGCCGACGCGGCCGGCCCGCCGGACCGACCCGGGTCATGATGAACGTGCGCGTCCTGCTGGAGACGGACCAACTGGTGACCGCGATCGGCGAGACCACAGGCATGGGCCCACAGGACGTCGCCGACGCGGCGATCGCCCACTACGCCGCCCACCTGCGGCGCGCCGGGAAGCTACCGAAGGAGTCCAAGGAAGCCCCACAGGAGCAGTCCGAGGCGTCCTGAACCGTCCCCGCCCGAGCGGGGGCCGGGGGGCCGGCGCCCGGGCCCCCCCCCGCGCCCCCGCGGCCCCCCCCCCCCCCCCCCCGCCGCACGCAGGCCACCCGGGGGGCCCGGGCCGGGGCAG
>NZ_JBHWBS010000041.1:0-21288 GCF_042735655.1 Streptomyces sp. NPDC059567
GGGCGCGCCCGCGGGCCGAGGGGGGGGCCCCCCCGGGGGGTGTGGGGGACCCCCTGCGTCCGCCGGCCGCTCGGGGCCGGCCGGGTCAGGCAGCGGCGGCGGTACGGGCCACCAGCTCGGCCATCTTCTCCACCGTCGGCTCGTCGAAGAGGTCGACCAGCTCCAGCTCGACCCCGTGCTCCTCGCGGACCAGCTCGGTCAGCCGGGCCGCCCGCAGCGAGTCGCCGCCCAGGTCGAAGAAGTTGTCGAGCACGCCGACCCCGTCCAGCTCCAGGACCTTCGTCCACAGCCCGTGCAGCGATTCCTCCAGTTCGCCGCTCGGCGCCTGGTAGGCGGTGTCGACGTCCGGGCGGGAGCGCGGCGGCTCGGGCAGCGCGGCGCGGTCGATCTTGCCGTTGACGCTGGTGGGCAGGCCGCCGACGACGAAGGCCGCGGGGACCATGAAGGACGGCAGCCGCTGGGCGAGTCCGCGGCGGATCTCCCGTACGGAGGGAGAGGCGCCGGTGTCGGGCTCGATGTAGGCGGTCAGCTGCACATCGCCCAGGCCGTCCTGCCGGGCCAGGACCGCGGCCTGCTGGACGCCGGGCAGGGTGGTCAGGACGACCTCGATCTCCCCGAGGTGGACCCGGTTGCCGCGCACCTTGACCTGGTTGTCGGTGCGGCCGACGATCTCGATGCTGCCGTCCGGCCAGTACCGGGCGAGGTCGCCCGTGCGGTACATGATCGGGTGGCGGGCCGGGTCGATCGGGTTGGTGATCCACTTCTCGGCGGTGGCCTCCGGGCGGCCCAGGTAGCCGGCCGAGAGGCTGACGCCGGCGATGCAGAGCTCACCGACCAGGCCCGGCGGCAGCGGGCGGAGGTCCTCGTCGAGGACGTAGATGGTGACGTTGGTGGTGGGCCGGCCGATGGGCGGCAGCCTGCGGGCGCGTCCCTCCTCGCCGAGCCGCTCGCCCATCTCGGTGATGTCGCAGCTGGCGACGACGGTCGCCTCGGCGGAGCCGTACAGGTTGATGAGGCGGAACGGCAGGCCGGCCGGCGGCCAGGACTGGATGCGCTCGCCGCAGACGCGGATGTTCTCCAGCGGGGTGCCCTCGGGCCACTCCAGCCGCCACAGGCGCTCGGCCATCGGCTTCATCAGCAGGGTGGTGGTGATGCCCTCGCGCAGGAACCACTCCTGGAGGCGGTACTCGGAGGCGACCACGGAGACGTCCGGGATGTGCACGGTGCCGCCGACGGCGAGCACCGGGAAGCACTCGACCTCGATCATTCCGTAGCCGGGAGCCGCCAGCCAGGTGCCCTGGGAGGCGCTGGACATGCCGCACAGCTCGCTCATGCTGTGGATCAGGTTGCGTGCGGCGCCGAAGCGGACCATGACGGCCTTGGGGGCGCCGGTGGAGCCGGAGGTGTAGCAGATGTGGATGAGGTCGTCGGCGCCGACGGGCTCGCTGACCTCGGTGACCGGCTCGGTCCGCCAGTCCTCGGTGTCCAGGGCCAGGACCGGGGCGAGGCCCTCGACCTTCGACTCGTGGGCGGCCAGGGTCAGGACGGCGGCGGCCGAGGCGTCCTCGATCATGTAGCGGATCCGCTCCGCCGGGAAGTCGCTGTCCAGCAGGATCGCCGCACAGGCCAGCTTGAAGCAGGCCAGCTGGGCGATCAGGCTCTCCGCGCCGCGCGGGAAACAGACGCCGACCCGGGCGCCGGGCCGCACGCCACTGGCCCGCAGCCGGTGGGCGAGCTGGTTGGCCTGCTCGTCGAGCTCGCGGTACGTCAGCCGGGAGCCGGGCAGGATCACGGCCAGGGCGTCGGGGGTCCGGCGGGCGTGCTCGGCGACGCGCTCGTGGAAGAAGGGCTGCGGGACCGGGCCCGCGGTGTCGTTCCACTCCACGAGGGTGCGGTGGAGCTCCTCGCTCGTGAGCAGCGCGATGTCGTGCACGGTGCCCTCGGGCCCGGCGGCCAGGGCGTCGAGCACGCGCTCCAGGTGGCGGGCGTACTGCTCGGCGGCCTGCGCGTCGAACTCGGCGCCGTCCAGGGACAGTTCGAAGGTGCCTTCGGCCGGGGAGACGGCCAGGGTCAGGGCGGCGGGGGCCTCGCCGGCGGGGCTGCCGACGGTGGTCACGGCCGCGTGCGCCGGGCGGCCCGCGGGGGCCTCGGCGCCGTCGGCGGTGCCGGCCTGGGCGGCGGCCTCCAGGAGCTGCGCGGCCGTGGTGTCACCGGCCACCCGTATCGCGACGGACTCGACGGAGTCCGGGTGTCGTTGCCGTCCGACGAGGAGTTCCGTCTCTCCGGTGTAGCGGTGCACGAGCGCGGCCAGCGCGGCCGTCGCGTACTCCTCGGGGCGGGCCGCGGCGGGCGTGGGGACGGTGAGGGTGTGCCGGTGCGGAGCCGCGGTCCGCGCACCGTCGAGAACGCGGGCCAGGGGCAGGGTCGAACTCGTGTTGACTGCCACGGTGTTGATTCCTCTCGGGAGGTTCACGAAGTCGGAAGAGGGCGGAGCCGGGTGAGGCCGGGGAGGGGGCGCCGGGCGGGCACCGCGCGCGGAGGGGGTGTGCGCGGTGGTGGGGGTCCCGTGGGGGTCCCGGCGGTGGGGTGGTGCGGTGGGGGCGTTTTGCTCGGGCCTTGCGGTGGGAGCGTCGCGCTCGGGGCGCCGTGCGGTGGGGCCTTGCCGCGTGCGCGTTGCGGTGAGGGGCGTTGCGCTCGGGCGCTGCCGCGGGCGCGTTGCGGTGGGGCGCCTTACGCTCGGGCCTTGCCCCGGGCGCGTTGCGGTGGCGCTTCGGGTCGGTGCTCGGCGCCTACGCCGCCCGCGCCGCGCGGCGGGTGGCGACCGCGGCGGCGAGCTCCTCGATCATGTGGGCGGTCTGCGACCAGTCCACACAGGCGTCGGTGACGCTCTGGCCGTAGGTGAGCAGGTCCGTGCGGCCGATCCGGAGGTCCTGCCGGCCGGCGGCGAGGAAGCTCTCGATCATGACGCCGGCGACTCCCTCCTCGCCGGCGGCGACGCGTCGGGCGATGTCGCTCGTGACCAGCGGCTGGCGCTCGTGGTCCTTGTTGCTGTTGCCGTGGCTGGCGTCGACGACGAGCCGCTGCGGCAGCCCGGCGGCGGCCAGCTGCGCCAGGACGTCGGCGACCGGCTCGGCCCCGTAGTTGGGACCCGTGCTGCCGCCGCGCAGCACCACATGGCCGTCGGGGTTGCCGTCGGTGCTGACCACGGCGGCCCTGCCGTCGTCGCCGATGCCGGGGTACACGTGCGGGTGGGAGGCGGAGACGATGGCGTCCACCGCGTCCTCGACGCTGCCGCCGGTGGCGTTCTTGAAGCCGATCGGCATACCGAGGCCGCTGGTGACCTGGCGATGCACCTGGCTCTGGACGGTCCGGGCGCCGATGCAGCCCCAGGAGACCGCGTCGGACAGGTAGTGCGGCACCAGCGGGTCGAGGAACTCGCAGGCGACCGGCAGCCCGCTGCCCGCGATCTGGGCCATCAGTCCGCGGGCCAGCCGGAGCCCGTTGGGCAGGTCCTGCGAGCCGTCGAGGCGCGGGTCGCTGAGGAGCCCCTTCCAGCCGACCCGGGTGCGGGGCTTCTCCACGTACACCCGCATGACGACGAGCAGCCGGTCCTCCAGCTCGGCGGCGAGCGCGGAGAGCCGCTCGGCGTAGGTGAGGGCGGCGTCCGGATCGTGCACGGAGCAGGGGCCCGCGATGACGAGCAGGCGGTCGTCCTGCCCGGAGAGGACCTTGGCGATCTCGCGCCGGGCTCTCTGGGTGGTCTTGCGGGCGAGTGGCGGCAGCGGGATCTCCTCGCGGAGCTCGGCCGGCGTGGGCAGCCGGGCGGCGGCGGGGATGCCTTCGAGCGTGTCGGTGGGGGCGGTGGCCGGGGTGCGGACGAGGCTCATCTGCGTATGTCCCTTTCCTGAGGGGGGTGAAGAGCGTGGTGGGGCGGGAAGTTCAGATCCCGTCGGCGGTGAGGACCGCGGCGGAGAAGGTGAAGCCCATGCCGGTGCCGATGACGAGGACGCGGTCCCCGGGGCTCAGCAGGTCGTTCTTCAGCAGGTGGTCGAGGCCGTACAGCTGGTCGCAGGGGCCGAGGTGACCGATGGTCAGGCCCAGCTCGTGCAGCGAGTTGCGCGGGGCGATGTCCAGGTGCCGTACGAAGCTCTCGCGGTGCAGGGTCCGGCCGACGAAGGGGGTCACCAGCCAGTCGATGCCGTCCGGTGCCACGTCCGCCTCGTCGAGGGCTCGGCCGACGACGCTGCGGGTGCGCTCGACCGACCTGGTCTGCACGTCGCGCAGCGACACCTCGCCGGTGGCGAGGAACTCGCGGGTCCTGCGGCGCATGTCCGGCTGCTCGCCGGGCGCGGTGCGGAAGGGCTCGGCGCCGCGGGAGAGGCCCTCCAGGACGGTGTCGGTCTCGCTGACCAGGGACCGCAGGCGGAGCCGACCGGTGTCGCGGGTGACCACGGCGGCCGCGGCGCCGTCGCCGAAGACCATGCCGGGCGAGGTGTACCAGCGGTTGCTGGGCGGCGCGAAGCGGTCCGCGAGGGTGATCAGGGCGGAGGGCACGTCGGGGCGGGCGATCAGGGTGGAGGCGGCGAGGTCGAGCGAGGCGAGCGAGCCGTTGGACCAGGCGGCGACGGTCATCGGCATGCTGTTGAGGGTGGGGCCGAGCAGTTCGCGGGCGATCCAGCAGGCGGCCGGCCACATGTCGATGCCCTGGAAGTGGCCGTGGCTGTGGAGGACGAGGGAGTCCGGGTCGGTCGTCGCGCCCTTCTCGCCGGCCTCCTTGATCGCCTGCCGGCCGGCGGTGACGGCCATCTCCGGCGGCGCCTCGGTCGAGCGGGAGTAGCTGATCATGCCGGTGCTGGCGGCGGCGTCGGCCGAGTAGGAGCCGTCGGCCACCGCCTCGTCCACCGGCACGGATTCACCGAGGGTGCCTCCGGTGCCGGCGATCCAGATGTTGTCGAAGCGCATCGGACAGGTCCTTCCTGGGTGGGCGCGGTGGGCGGGCCGAGGCGGTGCGGCCCGGACTTCTGTTACCGGTTACGACGTTATGCAGGTATCGCGGTGGGGACAACGGCCTCCCGATAAAGCTCCGTTACCTCTCCGAGCAGCCCGGAGAGGATCTCGGCGAGCAGCTCGCCGCCGCGCCGGGTCAGGACCGAGGCGGGGTGGAACTGCACCGAGGCGAACCCCGGACCGCGCAGGGCATGCACCTCGCCCGTCTCCTCGCGGAACACCCGGACCTGCCCGGGACGGGCGGAGGGGCCCTCGATCAGGTCCCGCTCGGCGTGGGCGGCGAAGGTGTTGTAGAAGCCGACGGGTTCGGTGCGGCCGAAGCACTCGATGTGCCGCTGGAGCCCCTGGGTGGGCAGGGGGTGCCGGACGAGCGGGAGCCCGAGCAGGGTGCTCAGCACCTGGTGACCGAGGCAGACGGAGAGGAACGGGATGCCCCGGTCGAGGAGTTCGGCGGTCACCTGCCGCATCCGCGCGATCTTGGGATCGGCGGTGTCCCTCGGGTCGCCGGGCCCCGGCCCCACGATGACGAGGTCGTGCGCGTCGAGCCTGAAGTCCTCGTCGTAGCGCTTCACCACGATCCGCAGCCCCTGGGCCTCCAGCAGGTGGCGGGCCATCGCCGTGAAGGTGTCCTCGGCGTCGATGACCAGGACGCGCCGGCCGGCGAGGCCGTCCACCGGACGGCTGCGCTCGGCGGGCGCCCGGAACCAGAAGTCGGCCAGCGGCTCGTTGCGGGCGGCCAGGGCACGGAGCACGTCGGGGTGGGCCTTGAGGGCGGCCGCCGCCCGGGCCTGTCCGGCCGGGGCGCCCGCCGGGGAGCGCAGCGCCTCGATGAGTCCGGCCGCCTTGGCCCGGGTCTCCGCGGCCTCGCCCGCCGGGTCGGAGTCGCGGACGAGGGTGGCGCCCACCGGGATGCGGACCCGACCGGCCGCGTCGATCTCCGCCGTACGGATGAGGATGGCCGAGTCCATGCTGCGGGCGCCGTGCTCGTCCCTGCCGATGAGCGCGGCGACCCCCGCGTAGTAGCCGCGCCCCTCCGGCTCGTGACGGCTGATCACCTCGCAGGCGCTCTCCAGCGGGCCGCCGGTGACGGTGGGCGCGAACAGGGTCTCGCGCAGGATGTCCCGTACGTCCAGGGAGCTGTGGCCCTCGATGAGGTACTCGGTGTGGGCGAGCCGAGCCATCTGCTTGAGGGCGGGGCCGGTGACCCGGCCGCCCAGGTCGCAGACGCGGCCCATCATCTTGAGCTCCTCGTCGAGCACCATGTACAGCTCGTTGGCCTCCTTCGGGTCGGCGAGGAAGTCGAGCAGCCCGGTCAGGTCGGGGCCGTCCGCCGGGTAGCGGTAGGTGCCGCTGATCGGATTCATCACGACCTGGCCGGCGTCCATGCTGATGTGGCGTTCCGGGGAGGCGCCGACGAAGGTGCGGTCCCCGGTGTGGACGACGAAGGTCCAGTAACCGCCGGGGTCACGGCCCGCGAGCCGGCGGAAGAAGGACAGCGCGGTCCGCGCCGACCAGTCGTCGATCCGCGCCGTGAAGGAGCGCTTGATGACGAAGTTGGCCCCGGCACCCCTGCCGATCTCCTCGGCGAGCACCCGGCGCACCCGGGCCGCGTACTCCTCGTCGTCGGCGTCGAAGGACCCCTCGTCCATGGCGATCGGCAGGTCGGGCAGCGCGGCGAGCACCTCGTCGAGCGGCAGCACCGCCTGGTCCTCGACGTCCATGGTGAGGAGCGGCGCCCCGTCGTCGGGGCAGGCGTAGCCCCGCTCGCGGATCTGCCGGTACGGCAGCAGCGCCAGCACCTCGTGCCGGGCGCCGCCCTGCGCCTCGGCGGGCAGCGGGATGTCGGCGATCAGTTCGCGCTCGGCGGTCGGGCCGACGATCAGGTCGATCCGGTCGGGCCCGGTGGCGCCGGGCCGGTGCAGCAGCGCGAACGGTGGTGGATCGGCGCCGAGCACGCGGTCGAGCAGGGGGTGGAGGCTCATCGCGCGCCTCCGTCCAGCGCGGCCAGGACCGCACGGGTGGAGACGGTGACCGAGCAGCGGGAGGAGACGTACTCCAGCGTCTCGCGGTGCCGCTCGGCGGAGAAGTCGGCGACCGCGTCGCCGACCACGAAGGTCTGGATGTCGTGGGAGAAGCCCTCGTGGGCGGTCATCAGGATGCCGACGTGGGCGTAGACCCCGCAGATCACCAGCTGGTCGCGGCCGGTGTCGCGCAGCAGGGCGAGCAGATCGGTGCGGCAGAAGGCGCTGGGCCGCCACTTGGTGAACACCCGGTCGCCGGGGGCCGGCGCGATCCGCTCCGGAATGGCCCGGTGGTCCGGGTCGGCGCTCATCCCCGCGCCCCAGAAGTCCTTGAGCAGTCCGCGCTGTTGCTCCGTCATCCCGCCGGGCTGGGCGGTGTAGACGACCGGCGCGCCGGCCGCGGCGAAGGCTCCGCGCAGCGCCTCGGTGTGGTCCATCAGATCGGTCAGCGGCTGACGGCCCTCGTCCGGGCCACCGTGGCCGAAGGGGCTCAGGAAGTAGTTCTGCAGGTCGTGGACGAGCAGGACCGCGCGGTCGGGGTCGACCGTCCAGGGCGCGGTGTTGGGCGGCAGCTCGTCCTCGGCCGGCATGGGATAGGAGTCGATCAGAGGAATGGCCATCGTGGCTCCAGGGATAAGAGGAGGAGGAACGGGAACAAGGGCGCGCGGTTCAGACGCCGAGCGCGGCGCCGCCGTCCACCGTCAGACCGTGCAGGGTGATGTGCGAGGCCCGGTCGGAGAGCAGGAACAGCACGGCGTGCGCGATGTCCTCGGGCTGGGCGAGCTTGCCGAGCGGGATGCCCAGGCGGTACGTGCCGGGCGAGCCCTCGACGGAGGGGCGGGCCGCGTCGCCGTCGGCGTACATCGCGGTGAGCATCGGCGTCTCGGTGGAGCCGGGCGCGACCACGTTGCAGCGGATGCCGTAGCGGGCCAGTTCGAGCCCCAGCGTCTTGGTGAAGCTGGTGGCGGCGGCCTTGGAGGCCGCGTAGGCCGCCATGTTCCAGCGCGGGATGCCCGCCGCGTTCGACGCGACCGTGACGATCGCCCCGGACCGGCGCGGCACCATCCGGTTGGCGACCGCGCGGCTGACGTGGAAGACACCGGTGGCGTTGACGGCGAAGGTGGTGTCCCAGTCCTCGTCGCTGTAGCCCGCGACCTCGCCGGTACGCAGCACACCGGCGGCGTTCACCAGATGGTCGAGGGGCCCCAGTTCACGCTCCGTACGGTCGACGGCGGCGTCCACCTCTCCGCTGGAGCGCACGTCCACGCCCAGCGCCAGGACGGACGCGCCCGCCGTCCTCAGCTCCTTCGTCAGCGGTTCCAGGGCGAGCGGATCGGCGTCGAGCAGCGCCACGCGCACGCCCTCCGCGGCCAGGGCCCGGGCGACGGCCGCCCCGATTCCGCCCGCCGCCCCGGTGACCAGGGCCGTCTTCGTGTTCATCGCCGTACCTTCCGGTCGGTGGGGAGGGAGACCAGGCCGGCCTTGGCGAGCCTGCGGACCGCGAGCGTCTCGGTTCGCTGCCGCAGCCGGGCGGCGACCGCGTCGGCGTCGACCCCCAGGCAGCGCACGGTGAAGGAGCTCAGCGCCTCCAGGTAGTCGGCCTCCAGGACCTCCTCGTCCAGACCGGTGGACCGGCCGTCCTCGATCAGGACCCGGCCGGCGACGACCACGGTGTCCACGTCCATGGAGCCGCCCAGCGCGAGGAAGCCCTCCAGTGGACGGGGGTTGAGGAGATAGCGCCAGTCGTCGGCCTTCACCAGCAGCAGATCGGCCTGCTTGCCCGGTTCGAGGCTGCCGATCCGCTCGCCCTGGTCGAGCCCGCGGGCGGGCAGCCGGGTGGCCATGGCCAGCGCGTCGGTGGGGAGCACCTCGGTGGGGTCGGCGTACATCTCGTTGTAGATCTGCCACGCCACCCGCATCGACTCGGCCATCCCGCCGATCGGCATCGCGGCTCCGTCGGTGGAGAGCGAGACGTCGAGTCCCGCCCGGCGGAACTCCGGGAACAGTCGGGTCTCGGTGAGGGACGCCTCCCCCGCGGGGCCGTACTTGGCCGGCGAGTGGCTGATGTGCGCGCCGGCTCCGATCAGCAGCGCCCGCTCGCCGGCGTCGGCGAAGGCGCAGTGCACCGCCATGAACCGGTCGGAGAGCAGTCCGAGGTCGGCGAACCGGCGCACCGGGGTGGACCCGTGGTACGCGAGCATCACCTCGGCCTCATTGCGCAGCGCGCCGACGTGGGCGGCGAACGGGACGTCGAAGCGAGCCACCAACTCGGCGAATCCGGCGCCGAGTTCATCGGTCATGTTGGTGCCGTAGACGGCGGTCGGCCAGGCCCGGACGAGCCCCTCGGGGTCGTTCGCGCAGTCGATCAGGAGCTTCTCGATGCGCTGGAGTTCGTCGTCGGCGTCGCGGGTGCGCCGGAAGCGGGTGTCCCCGGGGGCGCACACGGCGTCCGAGGCCCAGGTGCTCACCGTGAGGCGCATCCCGAGGTCGCGGGCGGCGCGGGCGAGCGCCTCCGGCTTGTTGAGGGAGCCGACGTCGCCGAGGGCGGTCACGCCGGAGCGCAGCTGCGTCCACATCGAGTACCGGGCGATGGCGAGCGCCTCGTCGGGCGTGAGGCGGTCCACCTGGCCGTGGAAGGAGTCGAAGATGACGGAGATCTGCGGGACGTCGCCGCCGAGCGCCATGAAGACGGGCTTGTCGTCGCGGTCGGAGGCGTCGCGCAGCGCGCCCTTGAAGGGGAAGCGCATCGCGAACATCTCGTGCCAGTGCGGGTTGACGAAGCCGGGCAGGATCATCCGGCCCCGGGCGTCGATGGTCCGCAGCGCGGCGCGCTGTTCGGGCCGGACGAAGGCCTCGACCTCGGCGACCGGGCCGACCGCGATCACCACGCCGTCCTCGGCGAGGACGGCGCCGTCGGGGACGACGGTGTCGCCGGCGTCCGCCGGGTAGAGGCAGCCGCCCTTGACCAGCAGGGCGCTCATCACGCCACCTCCGCGGTCCGGGCGTTCCAGGCGGCGGTGAGGTGACGGTGCCAGTCGTCGAGGGTGGGGGCGGCGGCGAGTTCGGCGAACTCGGCGGGCAGGCCCTGCCTGCGCCAGCGGGTGACGAGGCGCATCATCTCCAGCGAGCCGAGTCCGAGGTGGACGAGGTGGGCGTCACCGGGGATGGCGTCGGGCTGTGCACCGAGGGCGGCGGCCACCTCCTGGCGGAGTTCGACGGCGGAGAGCGGTGAGGTGCGCGGAGCGGTACGTGCGGCACGTATGCCGGCCATGGCGGTTCACCCTTTCTGTGAGGTCGAGAGAGACGGAACGGGCTCGGGCGTGGTGTCGGGCGCCGCGTCGGACGTGGTGTCGGGCGCTGTGCCGGGCGTGGCCTCGGACGTGGTGTCCGGTGTGGCCTCGGACGTGGCCTCGGGCCGGGGCGCGGGGGTCCAGCGGCGCGGCAGGGAGGGGTCCGCGGCGGCCACCGAGAGCACCTTCTTGTCGATCTTTCCGAGGGGTGTCAGCGGCAGGTCCGCGACGAACTCGGCGCGGTCCGGCAGCTTGTAGTCGGCGAGCCCGCGCGCGTGCAGCGCGGCCTTGAGGTCGGCGAGGGAGGGCGCCTCGCCGTCGGGGCGGCCGACCAGGAAGGCGTAGATCCGCTCGCCGAGGAACTCGTCCGGCACCGGCACCACCGCCGCCGCGGCGACCCCCGGGCAGCTGAGCAGATGGGCCTCCACCTCGCCGGCCGCGATCTTGTCGCCGCCGCGGATGACGACGTCCTTGAGTCGTCCCTGGACGATCAGGCGGCCGTCCTCCGTGAGACTGGCGAGGTCACCGGTGCGGTAGAAGCCGTCGCTCGTGAACGCCCTGGCGTTGTGCTCGGGGGCCCGGTAGTAGCCGCGCAGGGTGTACGGGCCCCGGGTCAGCAGCTCCCCGGTGACCCCGACGGGCACCTCCTCGCCCCGCTCGTCGACGATCTTCACCTCGTCGAACGGGGAGACCGGCCGCCCCTGGGTGTGCAGGACGGAGTGCGGGTCGTCGTCGGGGCGGGACATCGTCAGGAGCCCCTCCGCCATGCCGAAGACCTGCTGGAGCCGGCAGCCGAGTTCGGGGGTGACGCGCGCGGCGAGCTCCGGTTCGAGCCGGGCCCCGCCGATCTGGAGGACCTTGAGGCTGGAGAGGTCCGCGTCGGACCACTCGCGCTCGTCCAGCCAGAGCCTGGCGACGGTGGGCACCACCGAGGTGAGGGTGACGCGCTCCCGCTCGATGAGCGCGAAGCAGTCGTCCGCGGTGGGGTCGGGGGCGAGGACGACGGTGCCGCCGGCCGCGAGGGTGCCGACCACTCCGGGGCAGCCCCAGGTGAAGTTGAACTCCACCGGCAGTGCGGCCAGATAGACGTCCTCGGTGGTGAGACCGGCGAGGGCGCCGACCGTACGGGTCTGGTAGGCGTAGTCGTCGTGCGTGCGCGGGATCAGCTTGGGCAGCGCGGTGGTCCCCCCGGAGAGCAGGAAGAAGGCCACGTCGGAGGGGTCGTTCGCGGGCAGCTCGACCGGGTCGGCGTCCACCGCCTCCAGCGGGACGACCGCGGGCGAGCCGTGCTCCCCCTGGGCGTAGATCCGGCGCAGGGCGGGCAGTTCGGCCGTCATCTCCAGGGCCAGCGCGGTGTGGTCGAAGCCGCGGAAGACGCCGGGGACGACGTATCCGGTGGCGCCCGACAGCTCGCACAGGTGCCGGATCTCGTTCGACCGGTGCGAGGTGAGCGAGAACACCGGCTTGGCGCCGGCCCGGAACAGCGCGAACGCCACCTCGACGAACTCGGGCACGTTGGGCAGCTGGAGCACGATCCGGTCGCCCGGCTCGACTCCCTGTCGGGCGAATCCGGCGGCCCGGCGGTCCACCCGGTCGGCGAGCTCGGTGTAGCTGATCCGGGTCTCGCCCGCGACGAGCGCGGTGGCGCTGCCGTACCGGTCGGCCCAGGCACGCGGCAGCGACCCGAGGTCGGTGCCGTTCCACACGCCCTCCCGGCGGTAGCGCCCGGCCGTCTCGGCCGGCCAGGGGGTGCATCCTTCGAGCATCACTGGTCCTCCTCCTGAGGTGCGGTGCCGTTGTCGATGCCGCTGTCGGTCCCGGCGGCGGGCAGATAGGGCGCGGTGATCTCGACGACCGCGCAGGCGACCTCCATGCCGGGGCCCGCCGCGAGCAGCAGCACGCGGTCGCCGGGTGCGACCTCGCCCCGCGTCCAGAGGTGTTCGAGCCCGATGAACGGGTCGGCGGCGCCGACGTGCCCGATGTGGCGGGTGAACTCCCAGGTGCCGTGGGCTGCTTCGACGTCCAGCGGGTCGAGGTAGATGGTGTGCAGGGCGCCGTCGGAGTAGCCGGTGTGGCAGATCCGCGCCACCTTCTCCAGGTCGGTGTCGGCGTCCACCAGGGCGCGGTCCACCGCCTCGGCGACCACGTCTCCGAGGTGTACCTTCGGCGGCGCCGCGCCCTCGGCCCACCTCTTGCGCCAGTGGTCGCTGCGCTCCTCGAAGTTGAGCGAGCGGCCGACGGTGATGCCGGGCGGGAAGAGCTCCTCGCCGCCGCGGTGCAGCTCCTCCATCGAGGGGGCGGAGACCGAGCCGACCGACAGCAGCCGGGCGAAGCCGTCCCGCCGGGAGACCACCGCTGCCGCGCCGCCGTCCGCGAGCAGGAACAGCCGGGAGGAGTTCCAGCGGTCCACCAGGGGCGCGGAGAAGTTGTCGGCCGCGGTGAGCAGGACGGCGTCCTTGCCGTCGTCGGCGGTCAGCCGGTGGGCGGCCATCTCCAGGGCGGTCAGCATCCCGAGGCAGCCGGGGCCGACCTGGGCGGCGCCGACCGGCCGGTCCAGGGTGCGGTGCAGGACGTAGTGCGGGGCGGACCACCCGTCGGGCCCCTGGTGGTAGGTGGCGCAGTGCAGCAGCGCGCCGTAGTCGTCGGGGGTGAGCCCGGTCCGGCCCGCCCTGCGCAGGGCGGTGCGGGCGGCCCGTACGGCCATCTCGGGGGCCGGGAGTTCCCCGGCCACGCGGACGGCGAGCATCCCGGACGCCTTGCGGTCGGCCTCCTCGTACCGGCCGCTCGCCACCGCGTCGGCGGTCGTCACCTCGTCCGGCAGCCAGCTGCCGACGCCGGCGAGGTAGAGCTCGGCGGCGACCCTCATCGCGTACCACCGGCGCCGGCCGGCACCAGGAAGCGTGCGACGCTGTCGAGCTTCTCGCAGGTCTCCTCGAACTCGCGCTCCGGTGTGGAGTGTCCGACGATGCCCGCGCCCGCCCGCAGCCAGGTGCGCCCGTCCTTGCGGTAGGCGCTGCGCAGCACCAGGGCCGCGTCCATCGCGCCGGTGTGGTCGACGGTGAGGACCGCGCCGCTGTAGAGGCCGCGGGACTCCGGCTCGTGCCGGCGTATGGAGTCGTAGGCGGCCGACTTCGGCACCCCGGAGGCGGTGACGGCGGGGAAGACCGCGCCGAAGGCGTCCCAGGCCTCGCGGCCGGGTGCGAGCTTGCCGGCGACGCGGGAGGCGAGGTGCTGGACGCTGCCGCGCTCGCGGATGGCCATGAACTCCGGCACCTCGACCGAGCCCTCGACGCAGACGTCGACCAGCTCGTCGGCGCCGACCTTGACCGAGATGGCGTGCTCGTAGACCTCCTTGGGGGAGCCGAACAGGTCCGCGCGCAGGCCCTCGTCGGTGAGCAGGTCGCCGGTGAGGGCACGGGTGCCGGCCAGCGGCTGGCTGACGACGCGGCCGTCCTCGGAGACCTGGACGACGATCTCCGGGCTGAAGCCGATGGCCTCGGTGCCGCCCAGGTTGAGCATGAAGGAGCGGGCCGGGTTGTTGCCCCGGCGGCCGGCCACGTAGGTGCCGGTCAGGTCGACGTCGTCGTCGACCTCGACGACACGGGACAGGATCACCTTGTGCAGCTGTCCGGAGTTGATCTCGTCGACGGCGAGCCGCACCGCCTCGCGGTACTGGGCGCCGCCGGTGGCATGCACGTCCAGCGGGCGGGGCTGCCCGTCCAGGGCCGGGCCGGGGTTGGCGACGGTGGTGAGGAGCGCGTCGAGGGTGGCCTGGTCGGAGGCGCGCAGCAGGGCGTGACCGGCCTCGAAGCGGACCTCGGCGCGCGGCACGACGAGGTGCATCAGCCGGCCCTCGCCGATGCCGTCCAGGTTGCCGTCCTTGGCGTAGGAGAGCTCGAAGGTGGCCCAGCCGTAGGCCCTCCAGTACGGCACGGTGACGGTGTCGAGCAGCTCGGACACCAGGCGCAGGGGCTGGTCGTTCCAGGGGCGGAAGGCGTCCGGGACGTCCTCCTGGGTCAGCCGGGCACCGGTGCGGTCCAGCGTCAGCTCGGCGCGGACGCCGCCCGCGTAGGACCAGCTGCCACCGTTCTCGTAGACGACGTACGACTCGTGCAGACCCGAGTCGGCGAGGCGGGCCGCGACCAGCAGCGGGTCCTCGGTGAGCTGGAGCTGGGTCTCGAAGTAGTGGCGCGAGGCGATGGGGCTCATCTGAAGGTTCCTCCTCCGTAGCTGTTACCTCCAAAAACGATACGGAGGTAACGCCCGCCACCCCAGGGCCCGTTGATTAGCCCTCCTGATCGGAGTGCGAACCCTCGCCCGACCTCTGCTTGGATGCGTCCATGGGAACGCTTCTTTACGTCACCGACCTCGGCTATCAGGCGCGCGGGCGGCGCTACTGCGACGAGGACATCCGGCTCTCCGGCCGGCTCCGCGAGGAGTTCGAGGTCGCGCTCTGCCATCCGCTCGACGCGGCCGCGCTGATGGACCGCTTCGACGCCGTCGTCGTGCGCAACAGCGGGCCCGTGATCCACTACCAGGAGGCGTACGACACCTTCACGCGCGCCGCGCGCGAGGCCGGGGTGCGGATGTTCAACTCGCTCTCCGGCAAGGGCGACATGGCCGGAAAGGACTATCTCCTCCACCTGTCGAGGGAGGGGTTTCCGGTCATTCCCACGGCGGGGCGGCGTGAGGAGTTCGAGCGGCTGCCGGAGGCCGCGGAGTACGTGGTGAAGCCCCTGCTCGGCGCGGACTCGGTCGGCCTCAGGTTCGTGGAACGGGCCCGGCTCGGCGAGGTGGACCCCGCCGGGATGCTCGTCCAGCCGCGCATCCCGTTCGCGTACGAGGTGTCGTTCTACTTCGTCGGGCCCACCTTCCAGTACGCGCTGTACGCCCCGGACCCGGAGGCCCGCTGGAGGCTCGAACCGTACGCTCCGACCGCCGCGGACCTGGAGTTCGCCCAGCGCTTCGTCGACTGGAACGACCTGGACTTCGGCATCCAGCGCGTCGACGCCTGCCGCGCCCCGGACGGGGAGCTGCTGCTGGTGGAGCTGGAGGACCTCAACCCGTACCTCTCGCTCGACCTGGTGGGCGAGGCGGAGCGGGAGGCGTTCGTCGACGCGATGAAGGGGTCACTGCGGGAGCTGCTCCGGGACACCCCGTAGGGGAGTGCCCCGCAGAGCCGTGGCCGGCGGCCTCACGCACTGCGCTTGCGCGGGGTCGCCTTCTTCGTCGTCGTCTTCTTGGCCGCCGCCTTCTTCGCGGTGGCCTTCGCCGTGGACTTCGCCGTGGATTCGGCGGTCGACTTCGCGGTCGCGGCCTTTCCGCCCGCCGCCGTCTTGGACGTCGACTTGCGGGCCGGCGCCGCCGTCTTCTTCGCGGCCGTCTTCGCCGTGGACTTCCGCGCGCCCGTCTCCTTCGGGGTCCGCGACGCCGTCTTGCGCGGCGCCAGCTTGGTCACCTCGGCGACCTCGCCCTCCCCGCGCGCCTCCTTCGCCGCGCGGACACTGCTCTCCAGCGCGGCCATCAGGTCGATCACCTTGCCGCCGCCCTCCGCCTCGGGCTCCGGGGGCGCGACCCCCTCGCCGCCCTCCGCCTTCGCGGCGATCATCTGCTCGACGGCCTCCCGGTAGTCGTCGTGCAGGTTGGCGATGTCCACCTCGCCGAGCGTGGCCATCAGGGCGTCCGCCAGGTCCAGTTCGGCGTCCCGGATCGCGACCGGAGTCTCCGGGGCCACCCCTTCGGGGGCGCGGATCTCGTCCGGCCAGAGCAGTCCGTGCATGGCGATCACATCGTCCACGACCCTGAGCATCCCGAGCCGCTCCCGCCCTCGCAGCGCGTACTTCGCCACCGCCACCTTGTCGCTGCGCTTGAGCGCCTCCCGCAGCAGGGTGTACGGCTTGGCGGCCGGGACTCCGCTCGCGGAGAGGTAGTAGGCGGCGTCCATCTGGAGCGGGTCGATCTCCCCGGCCGGCACGAAGGCCACGATCTCGATCGTCTTCGCCGTCGGCAGCGGCAGGGAGGCCAGATCCTCGTCGGTGATCGGGATCATGGTCCCGTCGGCGTCCTCGTACGCCTTGCCGATCTCCGCCTGGGAGACCTCCTCGCCGTCCAGCTCGCACACCTTGCGGTAGCGGATCCGGCCGCCGTCCTCGGCGTGGATCTGACGGAAGGACACGGACCGGCTCTCGGTGGCGTTCACCAGCTTGATCGGGATGCTGACCAGGCCGAAGGAAATGGCGCCGTTCCAAATGGATCGCACGTTTCATCCCTTTCACACGAGATTCCCGGAATCATGGGATTCTCATCGTATGACGCCGATCACAGAGGTGGAGGGGCGGCGCCTGGCGCTCAGCAACCTGGACAAGATCCTCCACCCGGCCACCGGCACCACCAAGGGCGAGCTGCTGCACTACTACGCCACCGTCGGGACCGCGTTCCTCCCCCATCTGCGCGACCGCCCGGTCTCCTTCCTGCGCTACCCGGACGGTCCCGAAGGACAGCTCTTCTTCACCAAGAACCCGCCGCCCGGCACACCCGCCTGGGTGAAGACCACCCCGGTGCCGCGCTCCGAGGACCCGCGCGCCCGGCAGGTGATGATCCAGGACCTGCCTTCCCTGATGTGGGCGGCGAACCTGGTGGTGGAGTTCCACACGCCGCAGTGGCGGTCCGACTCCCCCGCCGTCGCCGACCGGCTCGTCTTCGACCTCGACCCCGGGCCGCCCGCGACCGTCGTGGAGTGCTGCCGGGTGGCGCTCTGGCTGCGCGAGCGGCTCGCGGAGGACGGCCTGGAGGCCTTCGTGAAGACCTCCGGCGCCAAGGGCCTGCATCTGCTCGTACCGGTGGAGCCGACTCCCTCCGACCAGGTCTCGGCGTACGCGAAACAGCTCGCCGTCCGGGCCGAGGCGGACCACCCCGCCCTGGTCGTGCACCGGATGGCGCGGGCCCTGCGGCCGGGGAAGGTCTTCGTCGACTTCAGCCAGAACGCGGCCGCCAAGACCACCGCCACCCCCTACACCCTGCGGGCCCGGCCACGGCCGACCGTCTCCGCACCGGTGACCTGGGAGGAGGTCGAGGCGTGCGGGGACCCCGGAGAGCTCGTGCTGCTGATGGACGACATCGCGCCACGTCTGGAGCGGTACGGGGATCTGCTCGCGCCGCTCTTCGACCCGGCCCGGGCCGGGCCTCTGCCCGGTCCGCCCTGACACGGGCGTCACCTCGCGTCGCCTCGTGTCGACTCACCCCGTCACGCCGCGTCGCCTCATTCGAAGTCGGCGGCGGACTCCTCGGGTGTCAGGTCCGGTCGCAGCCGCAGCCAGGACGGCTGGCGCAGCAGCCCGTTCCGGGTGCGGACGGCGTACCGGACCTCGCCCACCAGCCGCGGCAGGACCCAGTGCGCCCCGGCCACCGGCGGCACCTCCGAGAAGGGGCAGTCCTCGATCTCGGCGGCATGCAGCAGCCGGGCCAGCGCGGTGCGCTCGGACTCGCTCCAGCCGGTGCCCACGCTGCCGACGTAGCGCAGCCCGCCGGCGTGACGCTGGCCCATGAGGACCGATCCCGGCAGGCCGGACAGCCGTCCGCCGCCGGGCAGCCAGCCGCCGACGACGATGTCCGCGGTGCGCATGTTGCGGATCTTGATCCAGTTCTTGGAGCGCACTCCCGGTTCGTACCGGGAGGTGATCCGCTTGCAGACGAGCCCTTCCATGCCGTGTTCGCGGGTCGCTCTGAGCGCGGCCTCGCCATGGCCCACCAGGGCGCGCGGCGTCGACCAGGCCGGGCCCTCCAGCGACAGCCCTTCGAGCTCCTGGCGCCGCTGCGTCCAGGGCAGACCGGTCAGCAGCCGTCCGTCCAGGAACACCAGGTCGAACAGGACGGCATGCACCGGGTCGCTCACCGCCATCCGCCGCGCCCGCGCGGGTGAGCCCGCCAGGCCCATCCGGGGCTGGAGCCGGGCGAAGTCGCCGCGCCCGCCCTCGTCGAGCACGACGATCTCCGCGTCCAGCACCGCCGCCCGGCCGGCGGGCAGCGCCCGGCCCAGTGCCCGGAGCTCCGGATAGGCCGCGGAGACGTCCTCGCCGGACCGCGAGCGCACCACGAGGCCGCCGTCCCCGCCGAGATAGAGCATCGCCCTTTGGCCATCTTGCTTGGTCTCGTAGGCCCACGCGGCGTCCCGCCCGGGGGGTGGCAACGCGCCGGGCGTGGCGAGCATCGGCGCGATACGAGGCAGATCCACGGGTCAGTCCTCACCCGGGGCGGCCGCCGCTACTCCCGTATCCCGGCCGATTCAGCCATGGGACACACGGAAGGCACCCGGAAGCGCCGGTTCGCGCCGCCCGGTGCACCGAACGCGCCCCGGGGCAACTCCCCGACCGTGCCGGGCGCGTGGCGCAAAGCATGCGCCCCGGGGGCGGTTCGTGGACCGCGTCCGGTCAGCGGGTCCTGGTTGTCGGGACCGTGGTGCACACTTGCTGCCTGGTACAGCGCTCACGGGGAAGGCGGCGGCCGGCATGCTGACGGGGATCGAGGAGGTCGACTGGGCCTCGCTGGGCCATGCCTACGGCCCCGCGGACGATGTGCCGGGGCTGTTGCGCGGACTCGCCTCGGCGGATCCGGCGGAGCGCGAGGTCGCCCTCGACGGGATGTACGGCGCGGTGCACCACCAGGGCGATGTGTACGACTCGACGCTCGCCTGCATCCCCTTCCTGCTCGAACTCGTCGCGGATCCGAAGGTCCAGGACCGGGGCGGCATCGTCGAGTTGCTGACCAGCATCGGCGGGATCGACCTGAGCGACGACGACGAGCTGGACCAACTGGACCCGGACGACGATGAGTTCATCCCCGCGGCCAACTACGCGATGGCGGCGGCGGCCGTCGCCGCCGGCGCGGACGTCTTCCTCTGCCTGGTCGGCGACCCCGATCCCGAGGTGCGGCTGGCCGCCCCGTGCGCGCTCGCCTCGCTGCACCCCGACCCGGCGCGCGTCCTGACCCTGCTGCGGGAGCGGCTGACGGTCGAGTGCGACACGGAGGTGCGGCTCGCCCTGGTGGAGGCCGTCGGACGGATCGCGCGGCGGCACGAGTCGCTGAGGGCCGAGACCGTCGAGTGGCTCGGCTGGCTCACCCGCGCCGCGCAGGCGCCCGGCCTGCGGCTCGCGGCCCTGGCCCAGCTGGCCCGGTGCGCCCCGGGCGAGGTTCCGGACGACGTCGTGGAGCGGGTGACGGACCTGCTGGACGAGGTGCGGACCGCGCCCGTCGATCCGGCCCGCGCCGAGAGCCCCCGGCCGTCCACGCCCACCCTGATCGGGCAGGTCCGCGAGCTCTTCGATGAGCAGTCCGCCGGCCGCCCCACCCCGTGGACCGACGAGCTGATGCGCATGCTCCACACCGCTCTCGACGACCGCGTGGACGACCGGATCGCGCTGGTCCTCTCCCAACTGCGCAGCCCCGACCGGTCCCAGAGGGCGGACGCGATCTGGCTGTGCGGCGGGTTGATACGGGTGTGGCGCGGGCGATACGAGGAGGTGGTGCGCCTGGTCGGGGCGCAGCTCGCCGACCCCGAGCCGAGGCTGCGCGAGGCCTCCGCCTCGTTCCTGGAAGGGCTGTTCGAGCTGACCGGCCCCGCGGTCGACGCCCTCGCGGGGTGGCTCGCCGCCCCGGGCCCCGGAGCGCCCGACGGCCGGGCGAGGGCGCTGCTCGCCCTCGCCAGGTCCGGGGACCCCCGGGCGGTGCCGCTGCTCGCCCGGGCCCTGCGGGAGCCGGAGGTGCGGCGCGATCTGCTGTACGCGGTGCCCACCCTGGGCCCCGCCGCCGTCCCGCTCGCCCCCGCGCTGCGCCGCCGGCTGGCCCGGGTGGAGCTGGACGACCGGCTGTACGACCACGCGGCGCCGCTGCTCTTCGCGCTGGCCTCGGTCCGGGGTGTCCAGGCGCTGCCCGAGGTGCTGCGGGTGCTGCGCGGGGCGCCGCCGAACCGCAGGGACTGGGTGCAGGAGGCGGCGCTGCGGGCCGTGGCGGCCTTCGGTCCCGCCGCCCGGGAGGCGCTGCCGGAGGTGCGGGCGCTGCTGGAGAGCGACGCGGCCGCGGTCTCGGCGCAGGCGGCGCTCGCGCTCTGGTCCGTGGAGGGCGACCGCGGGGCCGTGCTGCCCGCCCTGGAGGCCCGGCTGCGGTCCGGCGCTCCGGACGCCGACCGGTGCGTGGCCGCCCGGGCCCTGGGCGAGATCGGCCCGGCCGCGGCCGCCGGCGCACCGGCCCTGCTGCCCGGCCTCACGGCGCGCGACCTATGGGTGCGGGTGCGCAGCGCCACGGCCCTGTGGCGGGTCTCGGGGGACGTGGAGTCGGCGCTCCCGGTGCTCATGGCGGCGTGGGAGGAGAACCGGCACGCGCGCGTGGACATCGCCGAGTGCCTTGCGGAGATGGGCCCCGCGGCCGCGGCCGCGGAGGGGCTGATCCGGGCGGAGCTTGCCCGGCGCCGCCGTCACAACGTGCGCGAGAGCGGCTTCAGCAGCCATGACGTCCACGAGGACGAGAAGCTGCTCACCTTCTGCCGTGCGGCGCTCGACCGGATGGAGCTGTAACGGCTCCGTGACGGCGCCTACGGGCGACCGTTACGAAGTAGCAATATAGGACATTTAGCTTCGAATCCATCAAGCTTTCACAGTGAGGATCCGGAGCCCCGATGGGCACCCCCGTCGCCGTCCGCGTGGGGCCGGGGACGCGATCGAGGCGGGCCGGGCGGACGGCTCCACGACCTTCTTCGAGGTCCGCGAGACCCAGCCGGTAGACAAAAAGGACTTCCCTACGAATAAGGTCTACGGGAAGACCGACCGTCCCGAGCTCCGGCTGATCACCTGCGGGGGCCCGATCAGGGGCGGTCACCGCACCGACGACACCCATCAGCCCCGAGGAGCAGTGTGAGACCGCGCGGACGGCCGCGGGGGGCCGCCGGGGGCGGCGGCGGGGCGGCGCGGGGGGATGCCGGC